>JAESTO010000142.1 GCA_016763565.1 Gammaproteobacteria bacterium
CAATAATCAGGCTCACAACCTGCTGGCGTTCCGCTAAGCTAATAGTCGGTGATTCACCCGTGGTACCTAACACCACCAAGCCATCGCTGCCTTGCTCAAGATGAAAATCAATTAATCGTTCAAGTGCAGCAAAATCAACTTGAGGTTGACCAGACTGAGACGCACTCATGGGGGTGACTAGGGCCACTAAACTACCTGTAAACATGTTACGATCACTCTGCCATTAAATAAAACCAGTAAATCTTATCATAGGAGGCATAATATGGCTACGCAATTACCAGAATTTACTATAGAATCAACCGCGGGCCCAATTAATTTAACCACATTTAACAAACAAAACTTAATTATTTATTTTTACCCTAAAGATAACACGCCCGGATGTATTATAGAAGGCCAAAATTTTCGCGATAAATTTGCCGAATTTCAACAACTTAATACGGTTATTTTCGGTGTGTCACGTGATAGTATTCAATCACACGATAAATTCAAAAGCAAAGCAGCAATTTCCTTTCGAATTAATGTCTGATCCTGATGAAACATTATGTAACCATTTTGACATAATTAAATTAAAAAAATTCATCGGAAAAAAATATCTTGGCATCGATCGCAGCACTTTTTTATTTGCTCACGGTAAACTTATTAAGGAATGGCGCAGTGTGAAAGTGAAAGGCCATGTTGATGAGGTGCTCGCAATACTGAGTGCTACTAAAGCAACCTCTTGATGTCTACTCAAGAAGAGCTACTATTCAGTCTGTAACTGGCCAAGCTTCCATTATGGCTTTGAACAACGAAGCCAATGGGATAGCGAAGAATACGCCCCAAAATCCCCATAAGCCACCAAAAATAAGAATAGCAACAATAATCGCGACGGGATGAATTGACACCGCTTCAGAAAATAATACGGCAACAAGCACCGTACCATCAAGTGTAATAATCACTGAATAAGTAATCACCAGATACCAAAAATGTGCCGTTATTCCCCACTGCAACAGTGCGATTAGCACCACTGGAATAGTGGCAACTACCGCACCAATATAAGGGATAAATACAGAGAAAGCAACTAACGCAGCAAGTAAAGCCGCGTATTGCAAACCTAACACAGCAAAGGCAATATAAGAAGTAATGCCGATAATAGCAGCTTCTAATACTTTACCACGCATATAATTGCCAATTTGTTATTAAGTTCGAGCCAAACTTGTAACAGTTTGCTATTTTGTCGTGGTACAAAACGACGACACCACTGTAAAATAGCATCGCGATCCATCAATAAAAAATACATCAATAATGGCACCATGACAAAATATACAATAAACGAAATAATATTGGGAATTGAAGACAGAGAGAAATTTAATAACACTTTTCCAATCTGAATAGACTGCGCCTTAACAGCTGTAATCACATTTTGCACTTCATTATCAGAAACATACGGTACACGATGCAAAATATCTTGCAAAGCATGTTGCAATTGTGTAGCCAGCTGCGGTACTTCTTGAATAAAAGTAGCTAATTGTTTAAGCAACAAGGGCAACAAACCAAAAATTGCAAATAACACTAAGCTAATGAATAATATAAATATGCAAATCACAGCAATACTGTGTGGCACTTTACGGCGCTCTAATGCGCTAACGCCCCAATCTAATACATAGGCCAATACGATGCTCACAAATAAGGGTGCCAACATGCTGTGTAGTGTGCTAACAATTAATAAGAACAACACCAAGCCAATCAATAGATGGCCTGCTTGTGGATCAGAAAAATAACGTTTGCACCAGTTCGTAATAGATTGAATCATAATGATAATTCCTGATTAATAGCTCGCAGCAATGCCGGGCCATGATAAATAAGTCCTGTGTATAATTGAATTAAACTTGCACCAGCAGCTAATTTTGCTTTAGCCTCCGCGGGCGACATTATACCACCTGCGGCAATAATGGGAATTTTATGTTGTAAATGCTGTGACAATTGTCTAATAATTGTCGTTGATAATTGGGTAAGTGGCGCACCACTTAAGCCACCCTGCTCTTTTGCTAATACGTCAATACCCATTCGTTGCTTCGTCGTATTCGTCGCAATAACCGCGTCAAGACTATACGTTAATAATAGTTGCGCAATCGTCGCTATTTCTTCGCCTGTTAAATCAGGTGCAATTTTTACTACTAAGGGCACATAGCGTTTATGTTGTTGATGTAATTGCTGTTGTCGGTTTTTTAATGCTGCCAATAAATTTTCTAATTGCGCGCCATGTTGCAAATCACGTAAATTTTTAGTGTTGGGGGATGATATATTAATAGTAATGTATGACGCATAAGCATATAAATGCGTTAAACAAAAAAGGTAATCATTGGTAGCTTGCTCAATCGGTGTATGCGCATTTTTTCCAATATTAATACCTAAAATACCTTGGTATTTTGCCCGTTTAATATTTGCAATCATTTGCTCAACGCCATGATTGTTAAAGCCCATACGATTCAGCAGTGCTTGCTGTTGCGGCAAACGGAATAAACGGGGCTGTGCATTACCCCTCTGTGGTTTAGGCGTCACAGTGCCTATTTCAAGACAACCAAAACCTAATGTAGCCCAACCATCAATCGCTTCACCATTTTTATCTAGCCCTGCGGCTAAACCAATACGATTAGGGAATATTAGGCCCATAACCTTCACTGGCTGACTCGCTAACGGTTGTGCTTTACCAATAGCACCCCAGCATTTTAAAAGCTTTAAAACCATTGTATGCGAACGTTCAGCATCGAGATGAAATAATAAGGGACGAATAATTTTTTTATATATCATTTTTTGATGAAATCTTCTCTAATAATTTTTGCGTGAATACCTTATCAAGGTGGGCAACTACTGGCAAACACCACATGCGAACATCGACAAAGTCACGACATTTTACCGCATCTTTTTCCGTCATCACAATGGGAAGATCATCAGGAAAGAACAAATCATTCACAGAAAATGGATGATGATCGGCAAAAGGATGTTCAATGATTATTAATCCCAATTCACGTAAACCAGTAAAAAAACGTGACGGATTACCCACGCCAGCTACGGCATGAACCGTTTTTCCTTGCCAAGCTTTCAGCGCTTGTTGAGAGCTATTTTTCATATTATGAAAATATTGAGGCATGAATTGCATCATATATTCGCCCGGCTCAACCTGGTTACCGTTACAAACAACAAAATCAACTTGTGCTAAACGTTGCTTGCCTTCACGTAATGGGCCAGTCGGCAAACAGAAACCATTACCTAAGCGACGCTGCCCATCAATAACGGCAATTTCAATATCACGTGCTAAGGCATAATGTTGCAAGCCATCATCACTAATGATAATGTCACAATGATGATGCCTTAGCAAAGTTTGTGCCGCTGCAACGCGATTCGGCGACACCACTAGCGGACAATCAACATGCTGCACAATTAACACGGGTTCATCACCCACCTCGCTTGCGCTACTTTGTTGGTTAACGTATTGAGGCTGCATTACTTTACTGCCATAACCTCGGCTAATAATGCCAGGCCGATAGCCCTGTTGTTGCAAATAATTAGCCAGGTAAATGACTAACGGGGTTTTTCCTGTGCCACCCACCGTAATATTGCCCACAATAATCACAGGCGCAGAGATTTTGTTGACCGAGATACACTGATAACGATAAAGTAATCGTCGACAATAAACGATACCTTGAAAACACCAAGAAAATGGCAATAATAAATAATTCCACCAGCGAATATGGTACCAACTATTAATCAATCGTTGTTGCAATGTTACAGTCAAGAATTCGCACTCAGTCTTTCGCCCAGACAAACATCCCTATCACGTCGTTCTTTATCAAAATTTACGCCAACTAAAATAATCAACTTATTGTGCAATTGATATCTCTGATAATATTTTTGAAAGCGACAATTACTAAACAATAATAGCAACAAGTAAAAATTATAGAGGTTGATTTTCATATCGCCGAAATGAAAGCCGAAAAAACCAATGTGTATTACCGGGTGTTTCTGCCACGGCCACTCACTGTATTTGGTTAATATCTCGGTAGTGTTTTCTATGCCTACAGGCCATTTTTTTTGCATAAAATTCATAGCGTGATTGTAGCATAATTCACTTAAAACCTGCCTCTTAATCAAAAATCAGCGCAATACCCACTCATTTTTATAGTCCATGACACTATTCAAATAATCAAAAGCAATCAGGTAAGGTTTGACTCGACTACGGCATTTCTTTAATGTACGCATACACACCCTGCCACGATAATTTCTGCTAGGCAAACATCATGACTTTGCAGCATCACTTGGTGAAGACATATGCCGTGATCATTTTAAGATCCTTCATCACGCTGCCAAACAACAACGTGAGCAGAATTTATATTTTAGGTAGAAAATGCTTACGTCTTAACGTTGTTTCGTGATTTACATCTTAATTTTTTTAACTGCATCAGGGGTCTACACGCCAGTTTTCCTAAACCACCTTGCCCAAGAGCATCGTATAATGTCTTATTTTTCTTGGCAAACAATGCATCTATTTTTTTTCTATCTTCAAATATGTCAATTAACAATTGAGCTGCAGCTATTTTTTGCTTTTTTGTATAGCCCCATCTCCATATATCGCGTTTCGCTTTCCGCTTAACAATATATTGTTTTATTTTTGTCAATGTCCATACCTCAATATTCTCACGGGTAAGTTGTTTTTTCTTATATAAATGGACTATGATCTTACTTGTTAAGTATCCAAAGGCATACTGTTCAAAAGTACCCTTTGTTTTAATGCTGCTTAAATAACGCAATGAGTTTTTGCTCTTGGTTTTTGAAGTTGAAAATTTATCAAGGGTGTTGCTAAAAATATTTTGATACCATGCCCCTTGGGCAAGCAAACACAATTTTGCTAAACAAATGATTTCTGTTTTTTTATCTTGGCTTGTCTTAGCGCGACATAACAAACGTAAACTGGTAAAAAACCGTAAAACCTCAAGATTATCTGCCCGACTATTGTATTGTCGACTAGCCATGCGTTTAAAAAAATAACATACTAACGCTCTAATTTTTATGGTGCACTGAGGTAGCTGGGATTGCTGAAACAAACCCTGAAAATTAAAAGATGTTCTAATAACAGCCTCCATTCTAATCGTTTTAAAAGATTGAGGGCCAATACATTTTCGAAAATTCTCCACTTCATTTCTTGCTTTACGTTTGTCAAAGAAAGGATTGGTTGCGCCAAAAATACATAATAATACACCCGCCAACGCATAAATGTCAGATTTCAAACCTGCTGTTTTATCAAGCAGCTCTAACGGCATATATTGCAGTGTGCCGGAACATGACGTGTCATATATGCTACTTTGTGCTTTGGAGGCTCCTGATATTTCATAACCAAGTCCAAAATCAATGACATAGGCATGTATACGGCCATCTTGATCTTTGTTGAAAATAATATTTTCTAGTTTAATATCTTTATGTATAACAGCATTACCTGTGCTAGGCGTATTATTGCCTATTTGATTAACGCTTAATGCGAGCTGCCAGGCCAACTCCACCTTCTGTTCAAACGTAAAATTTTTAATATCATTGCCATTTAAACCTTTATACAGATCTTTACCTGGAATGAATTCACTTATTAATAAATAATAATTTTTACCTTCATATTGTATTGCAACAGGCGTTTCTGTTTTATAATAGTTGCTTAATAAACGATGCTCTCGATAAATACCTCTGAGTTGATTTTCTATTCGTTCATTTCTAATGATGAATTTGGCTATCCAATAACCTTTGTTCAATTTCTCATGACAGGTAATGACTTTATTGTTTTTAACTTGATAGGATTTATAAACTTTTCCAAAAGTACCCTCACCTAAGCAATTCTCCATATCAATAGCATAGGTTGTTTTTGAGGTAGGTTTAGAAAACTTTAGTGCAAGGAAATTTTTCTTCTTCTTATTTTCATCAAGAAAAAAGCATGTATCACATTTTTCTTCAGAAACGGCTTTATTTAGGTGGTATATATTATTATTTTTGTGTGACATAGCATTTTATTATTGTTTTTACCAAAAAACATATGACTCAAGGCAAGTCTTTGTAGACTCATCCGCTTATAGTCAGGGTGGATTGTACTAAAAAAATACTTTTTATGCAACATGTTTTCATGGGTTTTCCATGATAAATAGCTACCAACTGATTTGAAGCCACCTACAATCAAATTAACCCACTTAATCGGTCACTCCGAAAAACACCCTTATTGATACTAGGGTTAGATAAGTTGAAGATGACGTAATTGGTGGGACAACCCAGCACCCGCTCTATTACCATCCTAGAACTGGCTATTGAATACGATTTACAGCGCCTTGACTTAGCACACGCTAAATCACGCATTCAACAGCTGGCTCTAGGGTTATCACGCTATCCACCATTACTTGCACATCCGCTGGCGTAATACAATGTTTGTCAAAACTTAGAGGCAATACGCCATCATCCGGATGTCGAGCAGAACTGTCAACGCCAAGCTTCTCCCGGTTAGGTAAAAAGTTAACGCTATGAAAATAGCTCATGTATGTCTCCATCAACTTTGCGTCAAGTGGATGGCATGATACTTCGCTGATGCTGCTGACACCCGCTTGTAGGTTTGACCAAAACTCTTCGTAGTTAGTCGCACCC
>JAESTO010000143.1 GCA_016763565.1 Gammaproteobacteria bacterium
AAAAATAAAGGTGTACAAGCCTTGTTAGACGCTGTGGTTGAATATATGCCAGCGCCAACTGACGTATTATCTATTAAAGGTATGGCTGAAGATGAAGAAACAGAACTGGAACGCCATCCATCTGATGATGAACCATTTTCTGCTTTGGCATTTAAAATTGCGACAGATCCCTATGTTGGCACACTAACTTTTTTTAGAGTGTATTCAGGTGTCTTGAAATCAGGTGATGCCGTATTTAATCCATCGAAACGCAAAAAAGAAAGAATAGGGCGTATTTTGCAAATGCACGCCAATTCTCGTGAAGAAATTAAAGAAGTGCGTGCAGGCGATATTGCTGCTGCAGTAGGTTTGAAAGACGTGACTACCGGCGAAACATTAAGTGATATCAATAACATTATTACCCTAGAAAAAATGGAGTTTCCAGAACCGGTTATTTCTGTTGCGGTAGAACCAAAAACCAAAGTCGATCAAGAAAAAATGGGTATGGCTTTATCTAAACTGGCGCAAGAAGATCCCTCTTTTCGAGTCCATACTGACGAAGAAACGGGGCAAACTATTATTTCTGGTATGGGAGAGTTACATTTAGAAATTATTGTTGATCGGATGAAGCGCGAGTTTGGCGTTGAAGCTAATATTGGGAAACCACAAGTTGCTTACCGTGAAACTATTCGCCAAGTTATTGAGCAAGAAGGTAAGTTTATTCGTCAATCAGGGGGCCGAGGTCAATATGGTCACGTATGGTTAAAAATCGAACCGCAAGAGCTGGGTAGTGGCTATGAATTCGTTAATGAAATCGTTGGCGGCGCTATCCCTAGAGAATATATTCCAGCAGTTGATAAAGGCGTGCAAGAACAAATGCAGAATGGTGTTATTGGCGGTTATCCCGTGATTGATATAAAAGTAACACTTTATGATGGCTCTTTCCACGATGTGGATTCTAGTGAAATGGCATTTAAGATAGCTGGCTCACAGTGTTTTAGATCAGGTGCATTGAAGGCTTCTCCTGTCTTGCTAGAGCCTATTATGAAAGTAGAAGTGACGACTCCAGAAGATTACATGGGCGATGTAATGGGCGATTTAAATCGTCGCCGTGGCATTGTACAAGGCATGGAAGATAGTCCTGCCGGAAAAATTATTCGCGCAGAAGTTCCCTTGTCGGAAATGTTTGGCTATGCGACTGATATGCGTTCCATGTCTCAGGGGCGAGCAAACTATTCAATGGAATTTGGAAAATACAGTGAAGTTCCAGCAAATGTTGCTGAAGCCATTATAAAAAAAGCAGCATAAGGTAAATCTTGCAAGCAAGATTTGTTAAATTAGAATCATTAATAAACGAGGTAATAAGATATGTCTAAGGAAAAATTTGAACGAACCAAACCACATATTAACGTTGGTACGATTGGCCATGTCGATCATGGTAAAACTACCTTGACTGCAGCTATTACCAAAGTAATGTCAGAAAAACATGGTGGTGAGGTGAAAGCTTTCGATGAAATTGATAATGCCCCTGAAGAGCGTGAGCGCGGTATTACTATTGCCACATCGCACGTTGAATATGAGTCAGACATTCGTCACTATGCTCATGTTGACTGCCCAGGACATGCTGACTACGTAAAAAATATGATTACCGGTGCGGCACAAATGGATGGTGCAATCTTGGTTGTGAGTGCTGCTGATGGCCCAATGCCACAGACACGCGAACATATTTTATTATCAAACCAAGTGGGTGTGCCTTACATTATTGTTTTTTTAAACAAAGCTGACATGGTTGATGATGCCGAGCTATTAGAGCTTGTTGAAATGGAAGTAAGAGAGCTGTTATGTTCTTATGATTTCCCAGGTGATGATACGCCGGTTGTGATTGGTTCAGCATTGAAAGCTTTGGAAGGTGATACTAGCGATATTGGTGTGCCAGCGATTGAGAAATTAGTTGCAGAAATGGATACTTATTTTCCAGAACCTAAGCGTGATATCGATAAACCATTCTTGATGCCAATCGAAGATGTTTTTTCTATTTCGGGGCGTGGTACCGTAGTAACCGGACGTATCGACAGTGGTATCGTTAATGTAGGTGAAGAAATTGAAATTGTTGGTATCAAGGACACCGTTAAAACAACGTGTACTGGCGTGGAAATGTTTAGGAAGTTGCTAGACGAAGGCCGCGCAGGTGACAATGTGGGTATATTATTAAGAGGTACTAAGCGCGAGGATGTAGAGCGTGGCCAAGTGCTAGCAAAGCCAGGTTCCATTACGCCGCATACAAAATTTGAAGCAGAAGTTTACGTGTTGAATAAAGAAGAAGGTGGTCGTCATACACCCTTCTTCAAAGGCTATCGTCCACAATTCTATTTCCGTACGACAGACGTCACGGGTGAAGTTATTCTAGGTGAAGGCACAGAAATGGTTATGCCGGGTGACAATGTGAAAGTTACTGTTCAGCTTATTGCGCCTATTGCGATGGATGAAGGTTTGCGTTTTGCCATTCGTGAAGGTGGCCGTACGGTGGGTGCGGGTGTTGTAGCTAAAATTATAGAATAGGTTTTAACACGCTAAATTTTTAAATAGTAATTAACATAGTCATAGAGAGATAAGGTATGCCAAAATCGGCAAGTCATCAACATATACACATAAAGCTAAAAGCATACGATCATAAGTTAATTGATCTAGCAACAAGTGAAATTGTTAATACAGCGAAGCGTAGTGGCGCTCAAATTGTAGGTCCTATTCCGCTGCCTACGCGTAAAGAGAAGTTTACTATATTGATTTCTCCGCATGTTAATAAAGATGCACGTGATCAATATGAAATACGTACACATAAACGTATGCTAGATATTGTTGAGCCGACTGAAAAAACAGTTGATGCTCTAATGAAGCTAGATTTGGCCGCAGGTGTTGATGTGCAAATTAAACTTGGCTCTAAAGCAGCTTCAGCTGCATAATTAGTAATGAATAAGGCTTTAAGCCGGAGATAATAATGTCAGTTGGGTTAGTTGGTAAAAAAATAGGTATGACAGAGGTGTTTGCAGAAACAGGTAAAGCAATCCCTGTTACTGTCGTACACATTGAACCTAATTATATTTCACAAATTAAAACGAAAGAGATAGATGGTTATTGCGCAGTGCAAATAGCTACGGGTAAGCGTCGTGTGTCTAAAACAAGCAAAGCCATGGCTGGCCATTTTGCTAAAGCACATATTGAACCTGCTTATACTGTGAATGAATTTCGGATTAATGAAGATGAATTGAAAACGTTAATTGCAGAGAATAACACGGCTGCGCAAGCTGATAATACCTCGGATGCGGTTAGTAAAGACGTGACAATGTCAAAAGTATTTACCGTTGATGTATTTAGTGTTGGGCAAAAAGTTGATGTCACAGCAGTCAGTAAAGGTAAGGGATTCCAGGGTGGCGTGAAACGTTGGAATTTTCAAATGCAAGATGCAACACACGGTAACTCAGTTTCTCATAGAGCAATTGGCTCTACTGGACAGTGTCAAGATCCAGGGAAAGTATTTAAAGGTAAAAAAATGCCTGGACAAATGGGTAATAAGAAAATTACTGTGCAAAATCAAGAAATTGTTAGAGTGGATAAAGAACGCAATTTATTATTAGTGAAAGGCAATATTCCTGGTGCTCCAGGTGGTGAAGTGATTGTTAAATCATCAGTTAAACTAAGAGAGGAGCAAACATGGAACTAGCATTATATAAGTTTGGTTCTAGTGAAGCCACAAGCCAGACAATTAGCGTGTCAGAAACAATTTTTGATCGTGAATTTAATGAAGCACTAGTGCATCAAGTGGTTGTTGCTTTGCAGGCGGGTGCTAGGCAGGGGAGTCGAGGGCAAAAAAATCGTTCTGATGTCAGCGGTGGCGGCAAAAAGCCATGGCGACAAAAGGGTACGGGACGTGCGCGTGCGGGTACCACTCGTGGTCCTCTCTGGCGTAGTGGTGGTGTCACATTTGCTGCGCAACCACAAGACCATTCACAGAAAATTAATCGAAAGATGTATCGTGCTGCGTTGCGATCAATTTCGTCAGAAAAATACCGTCAAGGTCATCTAATAGCTATCGAATCAGCTACCTTGGAACAACCTAAAACTAAATTATTGCAATCACAGCTAGCGATGTTAAACATTAAAGATGTTTTGATTGTGACTGATGAAGTAAATGAGAATTTATATTTATCTAGTCGTAATTTACTCAATGTTGATGCCTGTGATGTTGTTGCTATGGATCCAGTGAGTGTGATTGGTTATGAGAAGGTGGTTATGACAGCGGCTGCAATTAAAAAAATTGAGGAGATGTTGGCATGAATGTCACTGTAGATGAAAGATTGCATCATATTTTATTGTCGCCGCATGTGTCTGAGCAAACAACAACATTGGGCGAGGCGGGTCAGATTGTATTTCACGTCATTAAAGATGCATCGAAGAAAGAAATTAAACAAGCGGTTGAGAAATTATTCAATGTGGTTGTCATGGCTGTTAATGTGAGCAATGTAAAAGGTAAAAAACGTTCATTTAAACAGCATAAAGGTCAATGTAAAAACTGGAAGAAAGCGTTTGTTCGCTTAGCAGAAGGCCATGATATTGATTTCACCGGGATCAAGGAGTAATACTATGCCAGTAATAAAACAAAAACCAACTTCACCCGGTAGACGGCATGTTGTTAAGCTTGTCAATCCTGAACTGCATAAAGGTGAACCTTATGCGCCTTTGCTTGTAAAACAATCAAAGACAGGTGGCCGTAACAATAATGGCCGTATTACTACTCGCCATAAAGGTGGTGGACATAAACAGCATTATCGAATTATTGATTTCAAACGTAATAAAGATGACATTGTTGGCACTGTTGAACGTATCGAATATGATCCTAATCGTAGTGCGAATATTGCTTTAATTCTTTATACTGACGGTGAACGTCGTTATATACTCGCGCCTAAAAAATTAGCCAAGCAAGATAAGATTGTGTCGGGTGCAGGCGTGGAGATAAAAGTGGGGAATACCTTAGCCTTACGTAATATTCCAGAGGGTACTACCGTTCATTGTGTGGAATTGAAACCGGGCAAAGGTGCGCAATTAGGCCGTAGTGCTGGTGCATCAATACAAGTATTAGCAACCGATGGTAATTATGTGACACTGCGCTTGCCGTCAGGGGAAATGCGTAAAGCACCTGCTGATTGTCGTGCAACTATTGGTGAAATAGGAAACACGGAGCATAACTTACGTAAATTAGGTAAAGCCGGTGCCTCTCGTCACAGAGGGATTCGCCCAACCGTACGTGGTGTTGCTATGAATCCGGTTGACCATCCACACGGTGGTGGTGAAGGCAAGACATCGGGTGGTCGTCATCCAGTTAGCCCTTGGGGACAGCCAACCAAAGGTAAAAAAACGCGTAAGAAAAAACTCGCATCAAATAAATTCATTGTACGCTCTCGTAAGCGTGCTAAGAAATAAGGGGATTAGTTAATGTCACGTTCGTTAAAAAAAGGTCCATTTGTTGATCATAAATTGTTAAAAAAAGTATTAGAAGCTAAAGAAAATAACAATAAACGCCCCATTAAAACATGGGCCAGAGGTTCAATGATTCTTCCTAATATGGTAGGTTTAACTATTGCTACTCATAATGGTCGCCAGCATGTACCTATTTTTGTTACTGAAGACATGGTTGGGCATAAACTGGGTGAATTTGCCGCTACTAGAACATTTAGAGGCCATGCGGTTGGCAAAAAAGCTAAAAAATAAGAGGATATTATGAATCAAGAAATTTCTGCTAAATTATCCAATGCGCCAATTTCACCACAGAAGGTCCGTTTAGTTGTGGATCAAATTCGTGGTTTACCTATTGCGCGAGCATTGCAATTATTAGAGTTTTCGTCTAAAAAAGCGGCAGGACCTGTGCGTAAAGTATTAGAGTCAGCGATTGCTAATGCTGAACACAATAAGGGTATGGATATTGACACATTGAAAGTGTCAACTGTGTATGTTGATGCCGGCCGTGTTTCTAAACGTTGGTTACCTCGAGCAAAAGGACGAGCGGATAGTATTTTAAAACGGACAAGTCACATTACTGTTAAGGTATCTGGGCAATAAAAGAGAAATAGATTATGGGTCAAAAAGTTCATCCAACCGGCATGCGCCTTGGTATTACAGAAGAGCATAGAAGCATTTGGTATGCTGAAGGCGCTGCTTATGCGGATAATTTGCATATTGATTACGAAGTGCGTGAATTTCTTTTTAAGAAATTAAAATCAGCAGGTATTAGCAGGGTTGATATTAAACGACCGTCTGATAATATTCTCAATGTGGAAATTGAAGCGGCACGTCCGGGCATTATTATTGGCAAAAAAGGCGGAGATGTTGGCGCTTTTCGCGATAAAGTTCAAAAAATATCGGCTAAATCGGGGGGCACAACTAAGTCAAAAACGACAATAGTACATATCAATATAAAAGAAGTGCGTCGTCCTGAACTAAATTCAAAATTAGTTGCTGAAAATATTGCAGACCAGTTAGTCAAACGGATTGCTTTTCGTCGGGCGATGAAACGTGCTGTACAAAATGCAATGCGCCTCGGTGCTCAAGGCATTAAAGTGAAACTCAGTGGTCGTTTGTCTGGTGCTGAAATTGCGCGTAATGAATGGTACCGTGAAGGTCGCGTTCCATTACATACTTTTCGTGCGAAAATCGATTATGCGACAGCTGAAGCTCATACAACTTATGGCGTTATTGGCGTTAAGGTATGGATTTTCAAAGGTGAGGTATTAGCAAATAAAGGCCAAGCAGAAAAGCAATCATTGAAAGATGATACAACGCAAGCGCCTAAAGCTAAGAAAAAGCTGAGTAAAACAGTTGTAAAAAGAAAATCATCAGAAAATACTACGGACGATGGCGACACTCCAGTTAAGAAAAAAGCAAAAATCATTAAAAAAGTAATAATAAAAAAGGCTTCAGTTGATAAAACAGACCAAGATAAGAGCAGAAAGCTAGTTAGCAATGATAACGACATATCAACTAATGAAGAAACGGGGGGTTAAATAAGTGTATCAACCAAAGAAAACAAAATTTAATAAACAGCAAAAAGGCAATAACCGTGGCTTGGCTCAACGGGGAAGCAAAGTTAGTTTTGGTGAATGGGGCCTGAAAGCCATTGAGCGAGGGCGCATTACTGCAAAGCAGATCGAGGCAACTCGTCGTGCAATGACCCGCCATATTAAGCGTGGGGGTAAAATTTGGATTCGAATTTTCCCTGATAAACCTATTACTAAAAAACCCTTGGAAGTTCGACAAGGTAAAGGAAAGGGCCCTGTGGATCATTGGGTTGCGTTAGTTCAACCTGGTACGGTTATGTTTGAAATGTCTGGGGTAGATGAAGCTTTAGTTAGAGAGGCCTTTCAATTGGCGGCAGCTAAACTTCCAGTAAAAACAATCATAGTTAATCGGAGAGTTATGTAATGCCAACGTCGTATCAAGAACTACGAGGAAAATCCACAGAGGAGCTAGATAAAGAATTATTAACTCTGTGCAAAGAGCAATTTAATTTGCGCATGCAAAAAAAATCGGGGCAATT
>JAESTO010000144.1 GCA_016763565.1 Gammaproteobacteria bacterium
AAAACTGATGATGAATTATTACGTGCCATTTTGTCAGAGGCTAAAATTAATTGTGATCATGAGGAAGAGGTATGGCGCATTGAGCAAATGGCTAAACAACATAAACGTATGGTTAATATTGGTATACGATTATGTTTTGATATTGGCCTAAAATGGAACCGCTTTGGTTTTAGTCTCGCTTGTGTTGATGATATTGTCAACAAAATTATTGCATCACCGCACCTTACTTTATCGGGCATTCACGCACATATCGGCACTAATATTCGTGACATTGAGCAGTTTGCTAAATTAGGTGTGGCGTTATCTGACTTTGCTGAACATTTGCTCAGAGACAATAACATTAGGTTGAAATGGATTGATGTAGGCGGTGGTTTAGCGGGTATTAGTCCACGAAAAGACGAGGAGATAGTTTCAGCGCATCCATTACCTGATGTTATCCAGTATGCAAAAGCAATTATTCATCCACTAAAGGGGTATCTACAACATTCGCCTACGACACAATTAATTTTTGAACCGGGTCGGACGTTATTTGAACCTTACGGTGCGTTGCTAACAAAAATATTTGCTACTCGCTCTGAAAAAGCTGATCATCAAGAAGTTATTTGTGATGCCGGTATTAATACGCTGTCAACTAGCTATGTTTATGACCATCCCTTGCATATTATGACAGCAGAACAGCGAGGTGAGCAACGTCGCACTAAATTATTAGGGCCTACCTGTAATCAGGTTGATCAGCTCTACGATGAAGTTATGTTGCCATCATTAAAAACAGGTGATTATGCATTATTTTATGGCGTTGGTGCTTATTGTATGGCATTTAGCTTTTCATTTATTCGTTTTCGCCCCGGTGTTGTTTTATGGCAAGGTGCAGACGATGCATGTTGGTTACGTCAACACGAAAATTTAGAACATATAAGCCAACTAGAAACAATTATTTAATTGTTAGGATAAAAACATGGATGCTAAAAAGTATCTTATTATACCGTCTGTTCCAACGCCTAACGGAGGCTTGCATCTTGGACATATTGCTGGCCCTTATTTACGTGCTGATATTTTGGCGCGTCATTTGCGCATGCAAGGCCATCACGTTAATTTAGTATGTGGTACCGATAGTTACGATTCTTATGTCACTTATCAAGCTCATTTGGAGCAAAAAACAGAACTAGAAATTTGTCATCGTTATCATAAACAAATTAAAAGTGACTTAGATGGCATGAATATTGGTTATGATCAATTTGTTAATCCAGTTAGTCAAAAATGGTGTGAACAATACAAACAACAACAGCATGAGATTTGGCAATTACTTGTTCAGGCAAAAGCAATTAATCAACAAGAAGAAAGCATATTATTTGATGGTGACAAGGCATTAACGGATGTCTGGTTAAAAGGCAACTGTCCCGTTTGCGAAGCAGCCGTGCAAGGTTTATTTTGTGAAGCGTGTGGCTCCCATTTTAAACCACAAGATGTAAAAAACGCCTATCCAACACTCACTACCAAGCAGCAGCATATATTATGTAAAAAAATTACGCACCATTATCTGCAATTGCCTCAGCGAGCACCCCCATTACATCAGCAAGGAATATCATCGGATGTAGAGAAAAAATTCGCTGATTTTTTACAACATCAGCAGCATCAGTTACGTCTCACTAATAATACACATTGGGGGATTGCTCATAATGATCTATCTACTAAGCAACCCCAGCGCTTCTTTAATTATGGCTTTGTCTATGCTTATTTTTTGATGCTAGCTAATACAGTTAAACAACAAGTCAATGCATTTGCACATGACTCCAATGTAACCACTATTGCTAGCTTTGGTCATGATAATGCGATAGTTTTTTTGGCAAGCATTTTAGGCATAACTTATCACCTGCCGAATTTAAAGCCATTTGACGCGTATCTAGTCAATCAGTTTTTATTATTAGATAATGAAAAATTTTCGACGAGTAGACGTCATGCCATTTGGGTAGATAATATTACACAATCTCATGATGTTGATGTGGTGCGTTATTTTTTAACGACCATTGATATTAATCAGCAGTCAGGTAATTTTTCTCGACAATATTTTGATGATTTTATAGGGATATTATGAATATTATCGAGAAAAGAATTTATCCTAGTCTATCTGCAGTTAGTCTTTTGCCTAGTATGCATGCAGATATAAAAATAATTTTATCTAATATTCTACAAGAGCAGCAGCAATATCTGGCATTAGATAAATTTGAACCACATAAAGCAGCAAGCTTATTAACTAATTGGATCTTTAGTGAATCTGATTGTGATATCAGTGATTGGTTGCTTGGCTTCTGTTTATTAGCCTACTCGATTATGCCAAGCTTGAGTCAAATTATTTGGCAGCGTTTGGGATTTGATAATAGCCCTCATATTGATTCAGTTATAAGGAGATGATGATGCAAGTTGAACAAATTCACCGTGTTGACATTGCAGGTATTGGTATTGGGCCATTCAATATGAGCCTGGCAGCATTATTGCAGCCTGTTAGCAAATTAAGCAGTATATTTCTCGATCAAAAACCGACGTTTTCTTGGCATCCAGGTATGATGTTAGACAATGCTAAGTTACAAGTTTCTTTTATGAAAGATTTGGTCACACTGGTTGACCCATCTAATCCCTTTAGCTTTACTAATTTTCTTGCTAAACAGAAACGTCTTTATCGTTTTTTAACCGCAAATTTTTCGCAGATTTATCGTGCGGAATTTTCACAGTATTTATTATGGGTGAGCCAACAATTACCTAATTTAGAATTTTCGCAGCAGGTAGAGGATATTGATTATAAATATAAACATTTTGTTATCAAAACAGCAAAAAAAATAATATACAGCAAACATTTAATTATTGGCACGGGTGTGACGCCGTATATACCCAAGTTTGCTGAGCCTTATGTTGGTGATACCGTCTTTCATAATAGTGCCTATCTGACAAAAAGGACTGATTGGCGAGAAAAGCATGTTTCCATCATAGGTGGTGGACAGAGCGGTGCCGAAATACTGCAAGATTTACTGGCAGATAAGCATAATTTGCCCAAAGAAATATCGTGGATATCACCCCGTTCCTCGTTTTTTCCAATGGATGATTCTCCCTTTGCTAATGAATTATTTATGCCTGCTTATAATGAATTTTTTTATACCTTATCAAAACAACAAAAAGAGAAATTGCTTGCCAAACAAGTTTTATCAAGCGATGGAATCACAGAAAGTTTACTCGTCGAGATTTATCAACGGATATATTATTTACAGTGTATTGAAAAAGTATCGATCGTAATTAATTTATTGCCTAGCTATAAGTTGGCAAAGATGACAAAACACCTAAATCGCTTCAAATGCATCATAAATAGTGAGTACCAAGATATCGAAAAAACGACGGATTATATGATTTTTTGCACCGGTTACCACCAAAAAATTCCTGCCTTTATGTCAACATTGCAATCACATTTATGCCTGCAAGAAGGAAAATACCACATAAATAAAGATTTTTCTGTCGAATGGAAAGGGCATCCTTATAACAAAATTTATGTACAAAATGCTGCTCGACATTCGCATGGGGTAGCCGATCCCAACTTAAGCTTAATGGCTTGGCGTAGTGCGACTATTATAAATAGCCTATTAAAAGAGGTTGTTTACGATATTGATGATATGAGCCATAGTATTAATTGGATGGAACTTTATCCTAGTAATCATTTGGAGGACATAGATGAGAAAGTTGCATAACGTACAATCTCCTCGTATATCATTTGCAGAGGAGGAACAATTAACTGAGCATGTGAGTGTTTATCCCTTTGCATTGGCGAAAATTAATTGTCAAGCGCCCTTTAAAATAACCTTATTTACGATTGCCCCTCAGCAACTGACACCTATTGATCAACATGATGTTGTTGAAATCTGGACAATACTGTCAGGCTATGGTGAGCTATATTACGAAAATAATGTGGTGCTGGCCAAAGCATGCGATATTTTTTATTTTTCTAGCCAAAAACAACATCAGATAAAAAACACTAGCGCTGAGATTATGAAAATACAATCTATCTATTGGTAATTGTAATGGACAAGCCGTTTGATATTGCTATTATGGGTGCAGGAATTGTTGGTTGCCTTTTATATTATGAATTAATCAAACAAGGTAGGCGAGTGGCCTTGTTTGACAAGGCTGATGTTGCAAGTGCAACAACCGGGTTGTCGGGCGGTTTTATTTCGTCAGTTTCTGCATTCACCGATCAGGTTGATGTTATTCAACAAAATCAGCTTTATTTCAAAGCTCTACAACAAAATGGCATTGAATGTGGCATTCGAAAGGTAGGTTGTTTGTTATTGTCAAATAAGAACTTACCGCATTGTGAAGATATAAAAAATTTATTACCTCAGACATTAAATACAGAAATAGTCAGATCCCCCCCGCATTTTTTTTATGACAAGCAGGCAATATGTGTTTCGCCCGCATCAATTTGTCAACAATTAGTGGCGCGTGAGAATAAAAAATATTTTTTCTCGCATCATGCTGTGGAACGATTAGAAAAAACAAATAATGGTTTTAAAATCATTTCGAATAAAATAGAATTTTTGGCAAATAAAGTGATTGTTGCTGCAGGCTCTGGCAGTCAACAACTGTTGAGACGCTCTCATTTTTCGCATGACTTTTTATCCAATAAATCATTTCAATTTAGCATCTATAAAATTCAAAAATCAACAACAATTCCTGCCATTATTGATTTAGCGCAACAAATATATATTATTCCACAAAAAAACAATCAATTATTAATGGGTTTTTTAAACCGGGATATTCCAGCGAGTATCAATACTGATGTTATGGCACTTGATGAAGCGCTAAGTGATGAATTGTTTATTCGCTCATGCAGTATATTGCCATGCCTACAGCAAGCTGAATTAATTAAAAAAGATAGTGCAATGGATGCCTTTACTAAAAATGAGCGTGTATTATGTTGTCAACATCCACAACAAGAAAATTTATATCTTGCTACAGGATGTTCAGGGATGGGTATTAAATTTTCACCGAGTATGGTGAAACATTTATTACAATTGTTATCTTAATGAACTTAAATTCCGGCTAACTATGATTTGTAGAAAACTGAACATTAGAATTTTAGCCAATGATCTTTCCTGAGGCTAAAGAAAAGTAGACACTGGGTCGGAAAATACTGACGTTATTTTTTTAACGTGTGATGAATGTTCAGTTTTTATTTTCAATGAGAAAAAGAGCCATCACAAGAACTCGTGGTATTGGGCATCTGTCATTGCGGATAATTTTTTTAAGTAAAAAAATAAGGTGCATTGGTTTTTAACAAACGGAAAGCACTGCGTAATTGGCTATGTACATTGCTGATTATCATTACGTTCGTTGAGAAAATTGGCC
>JAESTO010000145.1 GCA_016763565.1 Gammaproteobacteria bacterium
ACGATTTTTTCTGCATATTTCTCTCCTAAAACAATTTGCGGACTAATTGAGTATTCATGCTATCCAGGCGGCCATTGCATGGGGCGGCCAGCTAGTAAATGAAGATGAATATGAAAAACAGTTTGACCACCGTCTTTATTGCAATTCATCACCAAACGATAACCGTCTTTGTCATGGTTATATTGTTTGGCCAAATGCTGTGCAGTTTGCACCATATGTCCGACTAAGTTGGTGTGCTGTTTATTCAGGTCGTTTAACGTGGCAATATGTTCGCGCGGGATAATTAATACGTGCGTTGCGGCTTGCGGGTGCATATCGTTAAACGCAACGACTTGCTCACCTTGATAGACAAGCTCAGCTGGAATAACTTGATTAATTATGTTACAAAATATACAACTCATGCTTTCACTTTGTGGTTATGCCATACCTTTAGTACGATCTTAAAACCACGGCATTTTAACACATACTACTGCTTTTAATGACGAAAAATTGTGCGGCAATCACTACAGCACAATCCGATAACATGGTAGACTGCCAGGCTAATTTCTTAATGTAATCTTAAGTTCTAGGAGAGTATTTATGAACCTAAATAAATTTTACAGCATCCTCGTCGTTGGCTTATTAGCATTTTTTTTGGTCTCTTGCCGAACATCTTTGATACAAAATATTCATCATAATGCAGTGACACAAAAAGTAAGCGCTAATCAGGTTAAATCTGCTATCATCCGCGCCGGCCAAAAATTAAACTGGACAATGACTAACGCTAAACCAGGCCTCATTGTGGCTACATTAAACTTGCGCCAGCATCAAGCTGTTGTTAATATTACCTATACTGCCAAATCTTATAGCATCCTATATAAAAGCAGTAAAAACTTAGATTATGACGGTACAACGATCCACAAAAATTATAATGGCTGGATAGAAAATCTAAATCATGGTATTCAAAAAGAATTAAGCTACAATTAAATAATTGACTTCCCCTTCAATGCGCTATACGTTGAGGGGGTATGAAATAAAAAAATATGCATCAAGAAACAACGCATCAAGAAATAGCTAAATTCATCGTCGACACACTGAATTTACCCAATACCACAGAGGATATTAAAGCGGATACTATTTTGTTTGGCGAACAAGGTTTACAACTAGATTCTATCGATGCATTAGAAATTGCCTTCGCTATTACCAAACAATATGGCTTTCATTTACATGCCAATGATCCCAACAACAAAACTATTCTTTCTAGCTTAGCTACGTTAACTGAGCATATTGCGCAACATCGCACACAGTAATGCAGGGTAAAAAAAACATTTTATTAACGCTATTGTTTATTACCTACCCCATTACGGCGCACGTAGCCATTGTTTTCACCTTGCCTAGCCTCGGCGTATTGGCCTTAACGGCATTACTATTAACAAGGGTAGTTACTGCAGATTTCCATCTGCTTAGCAAATTGTGCTGTACTGCTTTAATCATCTTTTTAAATATACTTGCTATATGCTATCACAGTATCTCGCCACTCTACTTACCGCCCATTGCCATCAGCACAATGTTGCTATGGGCATTTGGCCGCACATTATTGCCGGGCAAAGAAGCCTTTATTACCCAGTTTATGAAATTAATGGTGAAAAAACCGAAAATCGAATACCTTAGTTTCACACATAAACTTACCATTGTCTGGACAATATTTTTTTTCCTCATGTTGATAGAAACTATTTTATTGGCGCTATTTGCCTCACAAGAAACGTGGTCTTTGTTTTGCAACCTACTAAATTATATATTTATTGCGGCAATATTTGTTATTGAATGGATTTACCGTTATCTAAAATTTGGGCACATTGTTAGTGTTAAACAATTTATTACCACACTGTGGCAGCTTGATTTAAAAAAATTAAAGGGCCATGTCTGATATATTACCGATTACTCCGCATTTTACCGACACGACTATTGTTGCTTATTCACATAATAAAGCGATTAACTATCAACAATTTCTTAGTGATGTTGCTAGCCTAAGACAACAATTACCCAGTCAACGCTACATGATTAATCTTTGTCATGATCACTACCATTTTATGGTGAGTTTTACTGCTGCATTATTATGCCAACAAACGACCATTTTGCCATCGAACCAAAAAACATTCACCTTGCAACAATTACAACAAGGCTACAGTGATTGTTACTGTATGGTTGACTCAGATTTTGATGATGATTCATTAACTATTTATCGCTACGCTACTAGCATC
Organism: Gammaproteobacteria bacterium; assembly: GCA_016763565.1. The sequence continues at coordinate 2,241 of JAESTO010000145.1, forward strand.
CAACAAACACTACACCCGTCATTACCCTTAACTATTGCTAACGACACCGTTGCAGCAATCTTATTCACGTCCGGGAGCACTGGCAAACCACAAGCGCACACAAAAACATGGCAACAATTAATGATAGGCGTGCAAGCAACTACGCAAGCATTAAAGCTACCCAAACATTGCACGATAGTTGCGACAATACCCGCACAACACATGTTTGGTTTTGAACACAGTATTTGTTTGCCCATGCAAAATGGTTATGCCATAGCAGCATCACCGCCATTTTTTCCACAAGACATTGCTAATACTGTAAAAAACATCGCATCGCCGAAGGTGCTACTCACCACACCATTACACATTAAAGCCTGCCTAGAAGCGGACGTTAATTTATCTGAGGTGGATTTAATCATTTCAGCAACATCACCATTAACCACTCAATTAGCACAACAAGCAGAACGACGCTGGCAAACTTGCCTAGTAGAAATTTACGGTAGCACTGAAACCGGGGCTATGGCTATGCGACATACGGCGCAGGAAAACATTTGGCAAACCCATGAAAATATTACTATTGTTCAACAACAAAATAATTTCTACGCAATAAATAAACATGTACCCCCTGCTATTTTGTTACACGATCAACTACAATTAAGCGATGAACAACATTTTTTATTACTGGGTCGCGATGAGGATTTAATTAACATCGCTGGCAAGCGCGCGTCACTGACTGATTTAACCTTGAAATTAACCCGCATTGCTGGCATTGAAGATGCGATATTATTCATGCCTAAAACATCGCAAGCTTATACCCCTCGGCTAACTGCCTTGGTAGTGTCACCCACACTTTCCTCACAACAAATTAAGCAACAATTAGCAACAATGATCGATGATGCTTTTTTACCACGTCCCATTATCAAATTATCTCACTTACCGCGCAATACTTTAGGGAAAATACCGTATCAAACTTTGTTACATTTAGCGGGGCAATATGACAATACACAGTTTTGAAATTCCTGCTGATCATCCCTGCTTAGCAGGCCATTTCCCTGATCATCCGATTGTTCCAGCGGTGGTAATCCTCGATCATCTGTTGGCCATTATTCATAATCATTGTATTGATCGCACGATTACTACTATTGACAAAATCAAATTTATTCATCCTTTGTTGCCACAACAAATTTGCCAAGTTGATTTACAGCAACAAGATCATCATATAAATTTCACTTGCTTAGTCGATAACACGATGATTGCTGTAGGTAATGCACAATGAGTCAACAATGGTTACACACCGCTGAACGTAGTACAAAAATAGCTTTATTATTTATGCGTTGGGTTTCATTGCATTTGGGCAGAACGTTTACTCGTTTACTTATACCTATCATCTGCCTTTACTTCATATTGTTTTCCCAACAGGGTTGGCGGGCTTCAAAAAAATTTTTGGCTAAAACACGCAATAAAAAAATTACCTTAAGCAATATTTACCGACATTATTGGACGTATGGCGCCGTCATTCTTGATCGCGTTTATTTCACGGCAAATAAATCATCATTGTTTGATATTCGCATTCACGGCGAGCATTTACTGAAAAATATTTTACACAACAAACAAGGCTGCATTTTGCTGGGCTCTCATTTAGGCAGCTTCGATGCGTTGCGAGCCTTAGCGGTACATCAACATCAATTACCACTGAAAGTATTGATGTACCCACAAGGTAGCCAGCAATTAACAAAATATATGGACCAAATTCATCCGCAACTTGCCGAATCAATGATTGTCACTGGACAAGCCGATAGTTTGTTAAAAGCTTATGATGCCTTGCAACAAGGTTATCTGCTGGGAATTCTTAATGATCGTGTGATGAATCATGAAAAATCTTTGCCATGCCAGTTTTTTAATGAAACCATTCATTTACCCACGGGTCCTTTAAAATTAGCTAAGCTAAGTAAAGTACCCGTGATATTATTTTTTGCATTGTATCGTGGCAACAATCGTTATGATATTCATTTTGAATCATTCACTGAATGTTATCAGTCACAAGATATGGCTACGCTATTACAACGCTATGCAAATAGGCTAGAATACTATGCTAAAGATGCGCCCTATAATTGGTTTAATTTTTATGATTATTGGTCATGAATAAAATAAAACTATCTCACTATACGGCAACAACGTGTCTTGGTGCTGGTTTGCAACCAATGTTAGCTGCATTACAACAACAACAGAGTGGTTTGCAACGCTGTAATTTTCCTGACACTGATTTAAATACCTTTATTGGTCGCGTCACCGATCTGGAAACCATACAGTTACCGCAACATCTACAACAATTTTCTTGCCGCAATAATCATTTAGCTTATTTAGCGTTACAACAAGATCAATTTCTAACAAAAGTTACTGCTGCTAAACAACGCTATGGGACTCAACGTATTGCTATTTTAATTGGCACCACAGCATCAGGCATTGGCCAAGCAGAACAGGCTTATCAACAAGCAAGCCACCATCACACAACCTTAGCAAAAACATTTGATTACACACACACTGCGCACCCTCATGCCACCTGTGAATTTTTAAGTGAGTATTTGCAATTAACTGGACCAAGCATGATGATTGGCACTGCATGCTCCTCGAGCAGCAAAGCCTTTGCTGTTGCCGAGCGCATGCTCAATGCTAATATCTGTGATGCTGCTATTGTCGGTGGTATCGACAGTTTATGCTTGAATACACTGTATGGATTTAATTCACTAGAATTACTGTCAAACCAACCTTGTCGGCCCTGTGATGTGAATCGTGATGGTTTAAATATTGGTGAGGCTGCTGGATTCGTGTTATTGGAACGTATAGAAGGACCGCCCATAACACACAGTTTGGCATTGCTTGGCTATGGTGAAAGTTGCGATGCTTACCACATGTCAACCCCACATCCTGACGGAATCGGTGCATACTTAGCCATGCAACACGCTTTACAAACAGCGCAGCTTAAACCCAGCGATGTTAATTACATTAATATGCATGGCACTGCTAGCCTTGTCAATGACCAAGTTGAAGCATTAGCTATCAGCAAACTATTTGGTAATCAGACACTGTGTAGTTCCACCAAAGGTTGGACTGGGCATACGCTTGGAGCAGCAGGTATCATTGAGACAATTATTTCTTGCTTATGTTTACAACATAATTTTTTGCCTGGATGCTTAAACTGCCAAACTATCGATCCAAAAATTATGAATGCTATTTTATTAAATAATAAAAGCTGTAAAATAACGACTATTCTCAATAACTCCTTTGGTTTTGGTGGTAATAACTGTAGCTTATTATTGGGAAAAATAGCATGAACAGCATTTTCATCAATGGCATTGGCCTATTTTGTTCGCGTTTTGCCAACTGGCAACAATGTATTGAACATTGGCACAATAAAAACACGTCCCCCGTGAAGGTGACGCCAGCACACTCACCACTATTATCGCCTCGTGAACAACGACGTTGCGGTGAAATTATTCATATAACCTTATCTGCAGCGCAACAAGCTATTGACATGGCAAACATTGATAAACAACAACTTGCTAGTGTTTTCTCGACGTCTAATGGTGACTTAGCGCTTTTTGATTATTTATGCCAAGCACTAACCGATGAAAAAAAAATTGTATCACCCACTAATTTCATAATTCACTCTTAAATGCCGTTTCAGGTTGTTGGAGTATTGTCGCGCAATCACATCAACCCTCTTTAAGCATCAGCGCGGGTGAAAACAGTTTCGCTGTGGGATTAATGGAGAGCTTCTTGCAATGTAATGCGACAAAAAAACCTATTTTATATGTCGCTTATGATATGACACCACCCATGTTTTTAAATAAGCATGTAAAAACCAATGAAACATTCGCAGTTGCATTGCTACTAAGCCCACAAAAAACAACGGCAAGTCTAGCAAATATTAGTGTTAATTATTCACAGCAATCTGCGACACAATTAACCGATGCGGATTTAGAAATTTTGCGCTTAAACAGTGCGGCAGCACGCAGCTTATCCTTGTTGGAAAAAATTATTTTGAAAAAAAATGCTATTGTTTATTTACAGAGTGGCCGTCAACAGTGTCTTGAGGTTAACGTACAATGTTAGACAAACAGGCTATAGCCCAACGTATTCCACACAGTGGCATTATGTGTTTATTAGCTCACGTACAACATTACGATAACGACACTATTCATTGCTTAGCGACTAATCATCGCTGCCAATACCATCCACTACGCTACCAAAATCGTTTAAGCATTATATCTGGCATTGAATATGCAGGGCAAGCTATTGCCTTACACCGTAATTTACTCGCTAATAAACCAACACCACAACGTGCTTACATTGCCAGCTTAAAAAATGTTAAACTGCATCAGCAGTATCTTGATGATATTGATGATGATTTATTAATACACGCAACATGCTTAATCCACAACCCCACTGGGGGCCTATATCAATTTAGCATAAAAGCAGCAACGGTTACCCTCTTAACAGGAAACAGTTTAGTCATGCTAGAGAAAATATCATGAAAAAATGTGCATTAGTCACTGGTGGCAGTGGCAATATCGGCGCTGCTATCTGTCAGCAATTAGCAAAACAAGGCCTGCATATTATTGTTCATGCTAAACAAAATTTACAACGCGCTAATACCCTGGTCGAAACCATCAAAAAAAATCAAGGCAGTGCTGAAAGTATTATATTCGACATAAACGATCAACAAGCCACCGCTGACGCTATGGTAAAAATAATAACGCATCATACGGTTCAAGTGTTAGTTCATAATGCGGGTATACATTGTGATTCTCCTATGGCTGGCATGTCATATACTGATTGGCAACACGTTATTAATATTAATTTAAATGGCTTTTTTACCGTCGCTCAACCACTATTATTACCCATGATGCGCACTCGCTGGGGAAGAATCATCGCAATATCCTCGATTGCCGCAAAACTGGGTAATCGCGGTCAAACAAATTATGCGGCTGCTAAAGCCGGATTACATGGCACAGTCAAATCATTAGCGCTAGAAGTTGCCTCGCGTGGTATTACTGTGAATACCGTTGCACCAGGTATTATTGACACGCAAATGAGTCAAAACAATTTTCCTGCCGAAAAAATCAAACAATTAGTGCCGATGCAACGCGCCGGCACGCCGCAAGAAGTTGCTGACTTAGTCGGCTTTCTTGCATCCGATCAATCGACCTATATTTCTGGACAACTCATTTCTATTGATGGAGCTATGTCATAATGACTCATCGCTGTTGTGATATTTTAATTATTGGTGGCGGCCCAGCAGGAAGTACGGCTGCTAGCTTATTAGTGCAACAAGGTTGGCATGTGGTATTGATTGAGAAGGCACAACACCCACGTTTTCATATTGGCGAATCATTATTACCCTGCACGCTGCCATTGCTTGATAAACTTGGCATCCATGATGCCATTAAAAAAATTGCTCTCATTAAAAATGCAGCAACCTTTTTCTCACCCGATCATGCACATTCTATTTCTTATCGTTTTTCTAATGCCTTACAAGTAAATTACCCGCACGCTTATCAAATCAAACGGGCTGATTTCGATCACATTCTTTTTAACAAGGCAAAACAACACGGTGTAGAGACGTATGAAAATCACCAAGCAATGACTGTTGAACATCACACTAGTCAACTATCAACAA
>JAESTO010000015.1 GCA_016763565.1 Gammaproteobacteria bacterium
AAAAAGAAGGTTTTGTTGCTAAGATATTAAGAAAGCTTACGAATAAGTCCTCTAAATTCCCAATCATTACTATCATATTTATTTCGTGCCGTCCAATGATCCACACCAGTTTCTCTACGCCACAAAGTAAAATAATCGTCGCCAGCACCTGTCGTACTTGGCTCTCCATTACCATTATATTCTATACCTCCACCTGCATTATCACTTTGTCCTACATAGACTCTACCGGTACCTTGACTGCTACCTTTTAGTTCTAAAACAGCATTGTGAGTATCGTCTGCTTTGATGATAACCGTTGTGTCATTTCCTGAACCACCATAAACATGTAAATTTCCCGCAGGAGTAGCTGTACCAATACCTACATTACCTTGCACCAATAAACCATTAGACGGTGCAGTGTTACTGCCCGAATAACTAGCACCAATAACAGCACCGCCTCCAATATCTAATTTATTTTTAGGATCCTGCGAACCAATAGCCATATTGCCACCAAAACGCGTTAGCCCTCCAGTGCCTTGCATGTATAAACCTGAAGCTTCTCCATCATTTCGTGCCATAATTTCATTATTATCAAAAACAAGATTGTATCCATTTATCTGACCTACAACTAAAAGGCCTTGAATATCTCCTAAATCAGCGTCCTTATTTCCCTCAATATGTAATTTAACCTGTGGATCATTGGTACCAATTCCTATTTTGCCATCGCTGCCAACACGCACACGTTCACTGTTATTCGTATAAATAGCTAATTCACCATCACCTTGTTGCTTTAATCCTGTATCACTGTCACCTATGACCAAATGGATACTAGAAGACGCACTCGTGCCAATACCTACATTGCCACCAAAATGTGTTTTACCATTAAGGCCTTGTAGCTTCAACTCTGCATTGACCCCATTATTTCTTGCCATGATCGTATCATTGCCCATAGCAAGATTATCCCCCTCCATATTGCCGATGACTAAATAGCCGCTGGTGGTATCTAACCCAGGAGTTTCACCACCTCTAATATGCAACTTAACCTTTGGATCAACATTATCACCAATACCCACATTGCCGCCAAAATATGTCTTACCGTCAAGGCTTTGTAGCTGTAACAATGCATTCTCTCCACTACCACTTCTTGCCATAATTTTATTATTACCTATAGCAAGATTCGCTGAACTGGTATCACCTATAATCAAACCGCCAGTAACACTACCACTGTCTAAAATAGGCGTACTACCTCCTTGGATATGTAATTTAACCTGTGGAGCACTGGTGCCAATACCTACATTACCACCAAATTTTGTTAGCCCTCCTTCATTTTGCAAATATAAAGCTGAAGCTACCCCATTATTACGTGCCATTATTTCATTATTATCAAAAACAAGGTTGTCTCCCTCAATGTCACCTACGACAAAAAGACCGCTGGTATCGCCTAAATTGGCATCATTATTTCCTGCAACGTGTAATCTCACCTGTGGATTTGTTGTATTGATTCCTACTTTACCGCCTGTGGTATAAACAAAATTAGCCTCGGTATCAAAACGTTTATCTGCTTCATTCCATACAGCAACGCCCTGATCCGTAGAATTATCTTCACGGGTTGCAATCACTTTTTCACTGTTCACTTCGCCGACAATAAAAGTATCATCAAGTTCACGAAATAATAGACGATGATTTGCAGTTAAAGGACCTCGATTAATTTCAATACCCGCGAAACCTTTACTTACACCATCACCCACTTCACCCCTATTCAATTCAATAATATTATCTTCGATCGTCAAATCTTCTGTATTAATAGTGGTGGTTTTACCCTGGACAATTAAATCACCCGTTACTGTAATTTGACTATCGGCATCAGAACCCAAGGTCACATTGCCATTGAATACTGGACTGGTTTGGAAGGTGAAAGTTTTAACTAAAGATTTTAAAACATTACTATCATCAATTCTCGCTAATGCTGCATAGTGATGCTCAATGCCTTGTGGCTCAAGTGCTTCTACAAATTTATAATTGCTTGTCGCCAAATTTTGTGCTTCACGTATCGGCACTTGCCAATAATCGCCAACGACAAATGTTTTCCCTGATAAATCCAAGTTGATTTCTAAATCATTTTGTAGAATAACTAATTGATTATTATCCACATCGATATAAACATCGGCAACGGTTAAGTTACGGCTGATGCCCATGGCTGGTACAACAGGTATAGCCGGTACAGCTAGATCAACCGTGCAAAAACCATCCCAGGCACGCACGAATTGATCGCTATTACCAGTCACCTGATCTAAATCATCTTCTAAAGTTGACAAGGTTGCTACTGCCATCGCATGTGGATGCACACCCACATGCGATGCCGTATTAACATCATAGACTTCATAAACAGGACCAAAGTCCTCTGCCGCATCAGGTTTATTAGAAATAGTATGATTTTCAATGGCATTATTCATCGACCATTTTAAAGTGACGATCTGTGGATTATCAACCTTATCTACAGCCTGTACTTCTAAACGAAATAAATGATTGCTACTAATCACAGAGAAATTTTCGTTGCCATCGTGCTGTGGTCCGACAGTTAACGTTGCATTACCTTTGCTAGGCAACGCTGCCAATTTATCATTGATCTCTTGTTCAATTTCATCTTTATCCGTGGCTATGGCTTGATACTCTATTAATTTAACTTGCGCCATCACTTTGCTACGTACTGACGTATCAGCACCGCCTAAAGAAGGATCAGATAAATCACTGTCTTCAGTGGCATCAACCATACGCTCCCAAGCATCAATATAAACCACATGATTAGTAAGCTCGGATAATAAGGTTGAATCATATAGCTCGGATGAATTTCCAGGGAAATCGTCTTGAGCATTCAAGGCAATGCGATCACTTGATGCACCGATGACTTCGGTACGTAAGCCATCGACATACATAATGCCCGGTTGAATTTTTACTTTCCCACTGACGTCATGAATCAGCAATGATCGATAATCCGGTGCACCATTGCCGACAATATCCTTAAATGTTTCATTGATGGTGTGTTTGATCGTATCAACGAATTCATTTTGATCGGCATCGACAACTATACGACCTTGTTGTTGATACACTGCTGAATAACGCTTTTCGGGGTTAAAACTGTTTCTTGAAATATCACTTTTCATGTTAATGGCTCCTTAATGATTTAATAGATTAATTCTGATTCACAAATTGATCCAAGTGTGGATCGACGATAAAAACAACATGCATACCAATGGGCAAATAATCTTGTAGTTTTTCTTTGATTTTTTCCAAGGTATGATAAAACGAGTGATGATGATAAGCACCCATTTCACCGCCAATTTCTGAACCAAATAAAATGGCATGGTCGGTGTTACCTTTCAATACTCCGCAACCCACTTCGGCAAAAGTGGCATTGAAAAACAGTGGTGTCTTGTTGGTATTAGTCGTGGCGTGACTGGCATCACTGTAACTGACCTCACTGGGTACACAGCTATAGACTAAGCATTTGACTTCATCGGCTGCTAACGTCCAAGAACCTGCAAAAATACTGTCACTGGCATACAGTGCCGGCGTTTTTAGCGTGTTCAATAGCGTGCAATATTCTAATGCCAGGCGACCGGAAACCTCAAGATTATCAAATAAGGTGTTTTTAGCTTGACACACCGCTTTTTCCACATCTGCATGCGTGCTCTGTAACGCTTTCACTGCACAATTATTCAATTGAATCCAACCGCTAGTGACAGTCAGCGTGCCAGTCATAATCAGATTTTCAATCGTATAATCGATAGATTCTTCTAAGGTTATGTCACCGGTTAACGCGATCGCATGTTTACCGATATTCCGTATTGATTGCACTGCACCTGTTGACGAAAAATCGACTTCGACTAATAATGTAGTGACATTATTGTCTTGGTATTGCAACGTATAACGTTGATGCTCGGCGTCAATGGCTTGTTGGCTGATCTCGATGGTGACATCAGGCAATGCGGTGATAACAATGCTCGGTAGTGAAGGCAGATCGATAATATCGCTCCAAGATACATTCAGCGGTTGCGCATCAAATAAACCCGCAGGTGTTTGTATATAAAGCAATAAACGTTTGGGATGATAATACCCTGTACCGTCACCGGGGCTACGCATATCAATGTAACGTGTGGTCACATCGGCAAAACTA
>JAESTO010000146.1 GCA_016763565.1 Gammaproteobacteria bacterium
ACCCCGTCAACACGATGGTATTGTCAATATGCAAACCGCGACAGTGATAGCCGTGAGTCGCTGGAAACGGCAAGTGACGGTACGTTTACAAAACGGCAAGAAACATATCCTACGCCTTGATGAGCCACGTGACCAGCATTGGGATTATGCCTGGAGCGGTACGGTGTACACCGGCCAAGGCAAAACCGGTATGAATGTGATGGCGCAATTTGACAGTGAACAACCGCAATTAAATCACTTACGCTTGTTTTATACCGTGTTAACACGCCCTGAATACCAATTGTTATTGTATGCCGACAATAAGCCGCAATTGATTCAACAGTTAGAACGGTACAGTGGCCACAAGCGCAATGCAACGCCACTGCTGCGTGCCTATCAACAATTGCACAGTGATTTGCGTGCGGTAGCCACTGCGCCAAAAACATTGGCTGGACGTATTTATGCGGTGGATAACATCTATGCGCGTTGGCAAGGCTTTGCGGAATGTTACGTTGCAGAAAGCCAGCATGATGCGGTTGATGCGATAGTTAGCGATAAACACGCAAGAGAACGTATCACCGATATTATTCGTTATCAGCTCAAACAACAACAACGATTAACCGGCAAAGATGTTTCCTGGAAAACGCTGCGTGCGGCGACGATAAATCGTGATGCGTCACCCTTAATTCAGGGTATGGTGGTGCAGTTCTCTCGTTCTCGCAAACGTTATGGTATTGAGAAAAATGAACAATGGGATGTGGTAGCGGGGCCTGCGTCTAGCCAAGACAAAAAAGAAAAATGGGAAGATGATAAATTGCACCACGATAATCAATCTAACGAAGATAAATACACACCCATCGATGCCCCTACTGCAGTGACGCTACACCATGCGGATGGACGTACTGTTACGATGAACCATCAGCTACTGTTAACACGTCAAGGCAAAGGTATTCAGGTGTTTCAAGTCGACAATAAAGCGTTGTGTATAGGTGAACAATTGCTATGGACAAAAAGCTATTTGGCTAAGGGCATACATGCAGCACAAATGGCAACTATCACGGCCATGACGCATCATACTGTCACCTGCCACTTAGCATCAGGTAAGTTCCTGACATTGCCCCATCATCACCCTGCCCTGCAACATTGGCGGTATGCTTATGTGCGTGATGTGACAGATAGACCAACTAATAAAGTTACCATTGCCATCGGCTTGCTGGATAACAGTCTTCAAGCATCGGGACGACAAGCCGCATTGCTGGCAAGCTTAGGGGAAACTCAGCGCGCCTATTTGTATACCAATCACGAAGAAACACCACAATTGGTCGTTGAAAATTTATTGGGTGACAAATCAAAACAACTCACCTGGCAATTTGCTTCGAGTTATCAACAACCCTCTCCCTGGTTTGTACGATTAGCGACGTTTGATAAAGAACAGCGTATTACTGGGCAAGCGTGGGTCAGTTATTTTCAACAGAAAAAGCACGATAGCACACACGATACTGTCACCACAGCGACATTATTGGAGCGAGCTCAGTTTCATCAGTTAAAGCAAGACAATGCGGCACATCACGTACGACACGATGAACAATTTGCTATCGAGCACGCTAAAGCATTGGGTATTTCCCCAAAAACATTGTATCAAGCCGCCAATCGCCATCAATGGCGTATGGCAGTGAATAATTATTCCAAGGCACAAGGCTTGTACCGTGGCCAACTAGCTACGCAGATAGTCAGCCATCGACAAGCACTTGCCATGTGGGTAAAAACCCAGGGTATTGATAAACACATTATCCACGCTGAAGCAGAACAACATCATCAACGTTTAGCAAAACTGGCCATGACACCACAACAACGCAAAGCTACTCGTTGGATAGCCAGTTACCTCACCTATCATCAACAAGCGACGCATTTGCAACAACGACTATCTACAATACGTGAAAAAGGCAGCGAACCGTCATCAGCGCAAAGACACTTTTCCTTACATGTTATGCAATTGCGCAACCAATTGGCACTCGCGATACAACGTCACCGTAAATCCTTACCAGACTTGTTACAGCGTTATCCCAACACCTTTCACACCCAACTCCAACGTCATGCCGATGCATACAGTGTGTACTTACAACAGCAACACGCACGTCAATCCGTGGTTGACAAGGGAGATTGGAAAAAACTCGTTGACTACGATACAGTTCATTGTTCACGTTCATCACACACCCCCCATCTTAAAAAATCGACACGATTTAGCAAAAATTATATTGATAAAGCAGAGGTATTGCAACGTTTAACAATGCATCCCGAATCCTTGCTCACACAATTATTAGGGGATAAAAATAATCAATTATCACGCCCTGCCCTATTAGCCTGGGGCAATAAAGGCTCTGTAAAATACCATGTATCGGGTGGTCGTGCTGGATTAGTCAGTGATTATGAAAGTGGATTTCATGGAGATTTAATTAGTTTCTATGCTGAACGTCAAGGTATTGCGTGGCAAGAAGCTTTAAAAACATTGGCAGCGCAGATGGGCATGAGTAAACCACATTGTCAATCATTAACGCAGCAAAAACAAACCATTAGAAAACAACAGCAAGCCGTCAATAAAAAAATGTTGCAAACCCAACAGCGCAATCGTATGCGTGCGCAAACCATTTGGCAAGAATCCGTGCCAATACCCGGCACATTAGCTGAAACCTATTTGAAACAACACCGTGGTATTGCTATGGATTTTACCCAAACAGCATTACGCTTTCATTCAGCCGTGGTAGTATATCGAGATGATATGAAAGAATGGGTAAAGCAACCGGCATTAATTGTTGCTGTGAAAGATGACGCTGGAAACGTATTATCTATTCAGCGGGTATTTCTGCATCCCAAGACAGCGAATAAAGATAACCGTCTGCGCAACCCAAAAATGAGTTTGGGATTAGCAGATAATCGAGCAGCATGTATTCAACGGGGTAACAGCAATGAAGTCATTATCGCTGAAGGTCCTGAAACAGCAGTTAGTATTGCTGCAGCAAAACCGCATGCGGCTATTTATGTGTCGCTGGGTAAAAGTGCTGCGATAGGTAATTTTTCTTATTTAGCTAAACAGCATAATACAAATGCATTACTTATCGCCGCCGATAACGATGTCTCAAAAAACAAAGCAAGTTGGCAAGGAATAGAAAGTGCTGCTAAACAATTGCATGAACAAGGTATCATTGTTAATATTGCTGTGCCAAA
>JAESTO010000147.1 GCA_016763565.1 Gammaproteobacteria bacterium
AAGATTTTGATTCGCGCGTCGTCGTCACTGATATTAAACATATCGAAAAAATATCGTTAACAACCTTTAGAGATTAATATTTATCGCACTTTACATAGCAAAGAGAATGCTTTTCATTGCAAGACCTTTCAGCCTGATAACACTATTCCGCTATCGGATGTGATGCCCATTCTAGACCATATGGGCCTACATGTGTTGAACGAACGTCCCTATGAAATCATAAGTACTGATGGTCAGACTACTTGGATCAATGATTTCGATATGCATGTTACTGGGCAAGAGCATCTTAACACTACTTTAGTTAAAGAAGTTTTTAAAGAAGCATTCACTAAAATTTGGTTTAATGAAGCCGAAAGTGATGGTTTTAATCGCTTAATTTTGTTGGCACATTTAACTTGGCGTGAGGCTGTATTACTGCGCGCCTTTGCTAAATATCTGCGACAAATATCATTCAATTTATCACAAGATTATATTGAAGAAGCGCTGGCTCATTATCCAGCAGTGACGAAACAACTTGTTGAACTTTTTAAATTGCGTTTTGATCCAAGATTAGTTGATAATCCAGAAAGCCAACATTTAACGCAACAATTAAATAAAACATTAGAAGAAGCTTTCGATAAAATTAGCAACTTAGATGAAGATCGTATATTTAGATGTTACCTAGCCTTAATTCAGGCAACGTTACGCACAAATTATTTTCAGGTTGATAAACAAGGCAATTACAAATCGTATATATCGTTTAAATTTTCTCCTCAACAGATACCCAATATCCCATTACCCAAACCTTTGTATGAAATTTTTGTTTATTCACCACGCTTTGAGGGTGTTCATCTTCGTATGGGTAAAGTAGCCAGAGGTGGTTTGCGTTGGTCTGATCGTCGGGAAGATTTTCGCACGGAAGTATTAGGTTTAATGAAAGCGCAACAAGTTAAAAATGCGGTTATTGTTCCGGCAGGAGCCAAAGGTGGCTTTGTCCCTAAAAAATTGCCTAAAACGACTGATCGCAAACTGATTTTAGATGAAGCAATTGCGTGTTATAAGAATTTTATTCGTGGTTTATTAGATGTTACTGATAATTTACACGACAATGAAATTGTTCCACCTGAAAATGTTGTACGTTACGATGATGATGATCCCTATCTTGTGGTGGCAGCAGATAAGGGCACTGCAAGCTTTTCAGATATTGCTAATGAAATTACCAAAGAATATAATTTCTGGTTGGGTGACGCTTTTGCATCAGGTGGACAATACGGTTATGACCATAAGAAAATGGGTATTACTGCTCGGGGTGCTTGGGAATCCGTTAAACGGCATTTTCGTTGTTTAGGTATTGATACGCAAACCACGGAGTTTACGGTCATGGGTATTGGTGATATGAGCGGGGATGTTTTTGGTAATGGTATGTTGTTATCACAACACATACGATTAGTGGCCGCATTTAATCACCAACATATTTTTATCGATCCTGATCCTGATGCATCAACTAGTTACAAGGAGCGTAAACGTTTGTTCGACTTGCCACGTTCTGGTTGGAATGATTATGATAAAAACGTAATATCAGCAGGCGGTGATATATTTAGCCGTAGCCAAAAATCCATTACGCTTACGTCGCAAATGAAATCATTATTGCAAACTACGCGCGACAAGATGAACCCAAATGAATTAATTCGTCTGTTGTTAAAAGCAGAAATTGATTTGCTCTGGAATGGTGGTATAGGAACTTACATTAAAGCAAGTCATGAAATACTTACAGATGTTGGCGATAAAGCGAATGACGTATTGCGTATTAGTGCTAATGAGTTGGCTTGTCGCGTTATAGGTGAAGGTGGAAATTTAGGTTTAACACAACTTGCTCGAATCGAATTTGCTTTATTGGGTGGCTCGGTTTACACTGATTTTATTGACAATTCTGCGGGCGTTGACTGTTCTGATCATGAAGTCAACTTGAAAATTTTGTTAAATAAAGTAGTAGTGAAACGTTCCCTTAGTAAAGAAAAATGCAATAAATTATTGGCGAAATTAACTGATGAAGTTGCACATTTGGTACTGAAAAATAATTATCATCAAACACAAGCTATTGAAATTGCTTTGCAACAAACTGTGCCGCTGTTTGATTTATATCGACGTTATATTAGTACATTAGAAGAATATAAAATTATCGATCGTGAATTGGAATTTTTACCTGATGAGAAGGCCCTTAATAACCGCAAATTAGCAAAAACAGGTTTAAGCAAACCGGAATTGGCTATTTTATTTGCTTATAGCAAAAATGGTCTTAAAGAAGAATTATTAAAAACAGCCGTTCCAGAAGATGCTTATTTATCAAAAAATTTAGCATTAGCTTTTCCTAAAGAAATTGCCAAAACATTTCAAGACAATTTAACGCATCATCGCTTAAAGCGAGAAATTATTGCAACGCAAATAAGCAATAACTTAATTAATGAAATGGGCTGTGTGTTTATTTATCGCATTATTGAAGAGACAGGCGCAAGTATTACCGATGTTGTTTATGCCTATACGGCTGTGCGTGATACTTTCAATATGCGTTTACTTTGGAATGAAGTTGAAGCATTAGATTACAAGATTGATACGCAACTACAATTATCAATGATATCAATTGGTATTCGTTTAGTGAGACGAGCGACGCGGTGGTGCTTACGTAATTATCGGGATAAATTAAATATTGCTGAAATAGTAAAATTCTTTAGTCATGAAGTGCGCAATTTATATTTTTATTTACCTGAGGTCTTAGTGGGGCGGCGTAAGCAATATTTTGAAGAACGATTAACTGAATATATCGAAGCGGAAGTACCGATTGAAACGGCAACAAAGGTTGCGAGTGCCAATGCTATGTTTTCAGCCTTGGACATCATTGAAGCAGCTCAAAGGAATAATCTTGCGGCTAAAGATGTTGCCCAATATTATTTTGCGATTGGCAATAAACTGGAATTAGCATGGCTGCGTGAAAAAATTAATAATAAAGTGCTCGACAGTCATTGGGAAACGTTAGCATTTTCAGCATTTCTTGATGACTTAGACCGCGTACAACGTGTGCTAGCTGTAAATATCATTAAGGCAGATATCATATCTAAGGATATAGATGAACGTATAAAAATTTGGTTGAACACCTACGAACTGTTAGTAAATCGTTGGCGAGCATCACTTGCTAACGTTCGAGAAACGGGCAATATATCTATGGTGGTATTATTTGTTGGTCTGCGTGAATTATTGGATTTAGAGCAACGACAGGCATCGCTGCATCAATAATTATCTTGGAATAGGCCTTTAAACTACCTATTCTAGATGATGAATTGCCAATAATAAACAATAGGAGTATAAGCTATATGTATGATATATCAGGTGATTTTTCTTTTTCAGAAAATTTTATTGAGGTATTAGGGATACCGTTACATTATATAGAGCAAGGTGAAGGTTCTCCGATATTGTTTCTACATGGTGTGCCAACATCCAGTTACTTATGGCGTAATGTACTTCCAGAAGTTAGCCAACATGCACGTTGCATTGCGGTTGATTTGGTAGGCTTTGGTAAATCAGCTAAGCCTGACATCGCGTATACCATTTTTGATCATATTCGCTATATAAATGCATTTATTAAGGCATTGGATCTAAAAAATATCACTTTAGTTATGCATGCTTGGGGCTCAGTGATAGGATTTGATTATGCTATGCGACATCCTGCTAATATTAAAGGATTAGCCTTTTTGGAAGCACATATTCGACCTACCCTTGCGAAAGATATGGTGGCTCTACCGGTACAAGAACGTTCTTCTATTTTGCATCATCAAGATGGTGGCTACGCAGCCGTTATAGAAAACAATGAATATATCAATCAGGTATTGCCCACTGGCGTAATACGTCGTTTAACTGAACAGGAGATGGAATATTACCGCACTCCGTTTAGTACGCCACAAAGCCGCAAACCTATTTGGCAATATTTACAGGATTTACCTATGGGCGATAGCAAAACACCTGTGGTAGATTTAATCGCTAATTATTCAAAAAAATTAGCACAGTCAGATATTGCAAAATTATTGCTGTATGCAATTCCTGGGTTCAATACATCTATTGAGAGCATAATATGGGCGCGCAAGCATTTTTCTCACCTTAACATTGTAGAAATTGACGAGGCATTGCATTATGCGCCAGAATCGCATCCTAAAGAACTAAGTGCCGCCATTGCCAAATGGTATCAGACCTTACCCTTGTGAAGCCGAGTTACTACTCTAGCGTGTGCGCATCGATTTCTTCAAGGTCAACGGTTTCTATTTTAGTAAAACGGCTAGTAATTTTGCTTGCTGAGGTATGAACATTATCAATGTCATCATGCACTTGTTTTATATGCTTCGATAAGTTGTTGATTCTACTCTGGAATCTTCCAAAATCTTTGCTCAGCACGCTCAAATGCTTTTGAATAATATGTACTTGTTCACGGGTGGCATCATCCTTTAGCACAGCTCGCACGGTAGTTAAAATAGCCATCAGTGTCGTGGGCGAGGTTATCCATACTTTGTAGCGTTGAGCTAGTTCAACTAAATCAGGATGGTGGCCATGAATTTCTGCAAAAATAGCTTCAGCCGGAATAAACATAATTGCACCATCGGAGGTTTCACCCTCAATAATATATTTGCTGGCGATATCTTTAATATGTGTTTGTACATCTTTTTTAAATTTCTGTTGGGCACTCTGCCTATCGTGTGCACCCAGCGTTAAATCAGTCATGTGACGGTAATTTTCTAGTGGAAATTTTGCATCAACAACAATATGGCCTGTGGGTTTAGGTAGAAATAAAATGCAATCAGCGCGTTTGCCAGAAGAAAAGGTGTATTGAAAGGCAAAGCTATTTTCGGGTAGTATGTTGCGCACTAATGCCGTTAATTGCACTTCCCCAAAGGCGCCACGTGATCGTTTATCGGCTAAAATTTCTTGCAAACTCATTACATTGTTAGAAAGTTCAGTAATTTTTTTCTGTGCGACGTCAATCAATGCTAAACGTTTTACTACATCCTGAAAAGTTGCCGTGGTTTTCTCAAATCCTTCGCTCAGCCTTTTTTCCACTTGATGGCTGATATTTTGCAAATGGCGTGTTGTTTGTTCGGTCAGTTTCTCCATTTGTTGATTGGCATGCTGTGAACCTTGGTTTAAAGTTTCAAGAATTTGCCCACGCAATGCATCAAATGATTTCATTAAGTGTTCGCTTAATGTCGTTTGTAATTGTATTTGCCCGTGTTGGAGGGTGCGCATGCTTTCTTCTAGTTGAATTGTAAGCTTAGTTAACGGATCAGTGGCGCGTTGTTGGTGTTGCAAGCGTTTTATTTGGGTATATAGAAAGATGCCCAAACCGACACAAAACAACAAGATAATGACTAAAGTGATGAGTATGATGAACATTAGGCAATACCAAATAGGCTAAGAATAATCATATTTAGCTGGGTAACGATTGGAAAAATAATTATTTTAAAAAGACCCAGAGTCAATAAGCCCAACAAAATAAATAAGCCAAAAGGTTCAATGCGATGATAAAAATAAGCAGCGCGGCCGGTTAAAAAAGTAGCCACTACACGACTGCCATCAAGCGGTGGAACAGGGAGTAGATTAAGTACCATCAGCATGAGATTAATCACAATGCCAGCGTAACACATAGCAATAAATAGGAAGAAGCTATGGGGTGGGGCATCAGCTGTTATTACCAAACATAACTTCAGTATGGTGGCCCAGGCAAGTGCCATAACTAAATTTGACAAGGGTCCTGCTAAAGCAACAAGTGCCATATCACGTTTAGGGTTTCTGAGATTTTGCCAAGTAATTGGCACCGGTTTTGCCCAGCCAAACATGAAACCGCCAATCACCAATAAAATGCCAGGGACTAAAATTGTGCCAATAGGGTCAATATGCTTGATAGGGTTAAGCGTCAAACGTCCCATCATTTTTGCGGTGGCATCACCTAATTTATTGGCAACCCAGCCATGCGCAACTTCATGCACCGTAATAGCAAACAATATAGGAATAGCCCAGATAATAATTTTTTGGAACAGTGTAAGAGATATCATAAAATATATAGTTATTCAATATAAAAACGCTGAATTATAACAGACTAATTAGGGCAGGGCACAAGCGGAGACAAAAAAAATTGAGGGCGCAACGAGGGGGCAAGTAATCGGCAGGGCTTATTTTTATTGGAGGGTTGACTGAGCCATGTTTGTACCCTATACTGCACACCAAGGTACAAACAGAGAACATTAATGCTAACAGCACCTCAACAAGCAACTTATAATTACATCAAAGATTTCATTGCCGAGAACGGTTATGCGCCTACAACTAAGGAAATAGCTGAAGGTCTTAATCGCCGATCGCGGAGTGCAATACACCGCATTTTACAGGCACTAGAGTCGTTAGATTTTCTTTTACTCTTGCCTAATCGTCGACGTAATATTCGTTTGAAAGAACGTCTTGAAGACAACTTACCTTGTATAGAAGGTACTATTGCAGCAGGACAGCCGATTGAAGCAATCAGTAATGCACAACCACTTGATGTGAATGCCGTACTAGCGGGTCAAGGTAGATATTTATTAGAAGTAAGAGGCGACTCAATGATCGGCGATAATATTTGTGACGGTGACTTAGTCGTTTGTGAAAAAACATCGCTAGTCAAAATTGGCCAAATTGCTGTGGTATTGATTGATAATCAAGAGGCTACCTTAAAAAGAGTTTTTGTGAATAAAAGTGAAAGTAAAGTGACATTAATTCCCTCTAACCCCAATATGACGCCTATGGAATATCATGCAGAACAAGTGCAAATTCAGGGTGTCTATCTTGGTTTACTTCGTCTT
The DNA here is from genome assembly GCA_016763565.1 of Gammaproteobacteria bacterium. Next base: position 6,849 of record JAESTO010000147.1, read on the forward strand.
GGCTCAATGAAAAAATAAGGAAAAAACTATGTTAAATATCCCTGTAAAATATACTAACCTTGAATTTAGAAAAGCTGTTTTAGCAAAAACACATCGTGATTACACGCATTTAATGATGTCGTCAGTCATCAAGTTAGCTAAAACTGCGGTGATGGCAACGCCGCGTTAATTACCATCCGTCTTCTCTCTCTAAACTGCCGCTCCTGTCATTAGACGGGGGCACGTGGCAGCTTTTTTTAAATTGTATATATTTAAAATGTCTCAAACCATAGTAGGACGAGTATAATTCCTCTTAATGCCATTATCTCTTAATAAAGCAAAAATTATTCTTATCACCGTTATTGTTCTTTGGGCATCAGCATTTGTTGGTATTCGTTTTGCTTTGCATGCTTACTCGCCTGGTGCAATGGCATTACTTCGCTATGCCACTGCTTCGTTGGTGATGCTAATCCTCTATTGTCAATTGCCAAATCGACGCAAACCTACCCTTAAAGAATTAATCGGCATGTTGGCATTAGGCGTGTCTGGCTTTGGTATTTACAATATTGCACTTAACTACGGTGAAATTTCAGTTAGCGCAGGTATTTCTGGATTTATCATTAGCCAATCACCCATTATTATTGCTTTAATCGCAGTAACCCTATTACGTGAAAAAATACGTTACTGGGCCTATCTTGGCATGTTTATTAGCTTTATTGGTGTGATCTTAATTGCAATCGGGGAGAGTGAATATGCCAAATTTGATATGGGCATATCCTATATTTTTATTGCAACTTTTTGCGGTAGCTTTTATTCCGTTTTTCAAAAGCCCTTGCTCAAAAAATTTCATCCGATTGAATTTACTGCATTCGCTATTTGGGGTGGAACATTGAGTATGTTATTTTACTTGCCTGATGTATTGCATGAAATAAAACAAGCACCAGCGTTCACCACTGGGGTCGTTATCTATATGGGCATTTTTCCTGCAGCACTGGCCTATGCAGGGTGGAGCTATGCTATTGCTTGTATCCCTATTTCAAAAGTAGGGGCCTATTTATACCTTATTCCAATTGCTGCAACCATTATGGCATGGCTATTACTGGGTGAAACACCGCATATATTGGCTTTATGTGGCGGCGTGATTGCTTTAGTGGGTGCGATTGTCGTGGCAAAAAGCCGGTAAGATGCGTAAGAGAGGAAGGCAGCTGTTTTAATAGCTAAACGGACACCGTGTGTGCCCGTTCAATA
>JAESTO010000148.1 GCA_016763565.1 Gammaproteobacteria bacterium
ACAAGATAAAGGATCGTCCTTAAATAGATGTGACAATGGCATCCGCACCTCCCTATGGGTCTTCGTCGGCTGTTTTGTTTTACTCTTACTTATCTATCTGATCTTAGGAGGACTGCACTTCAAAAGAAAGTGCTTAAGCAAGACGGATAAGTTCATATCTGAGATTGCCAAGGAATTTGTTGGAGGAGCGAAGCGCTACACTGATGACACAACGATTACTACGCTGCTAAGAAAAATTATCCCAGCCTTTAATAAACTCTCTAAAAGTGATTTAAGGACTCTATTCTCAAAAAAACTTCAGTAAACTAGGTAAATAAGCCTATGAAAAAAAAATTTATCATGTCTACTATTTACTACAACTGCGAACTTGTTAGCAGATACCTAACATGAAAAAAGCCATGAGCACATCACTTGCGATTAATACAACAACACCGCAAGGTTGGTAAATGAAATGCAAGGGGCGCGCTATTAATCTAAGCGCGTCTCGCCCTCTTTTGTTAAATTTTTAAGCAAACACTACGGTGTTTTTGTCTGTTATTTCCAAATTAGCCCAATATTATTGCCCCCATAATGTTTTTTCGTTACACTGCATGCATTTTAATGCTGTAGGTGGGCTAACCTCCCCCTGCTATTAATGAGGGGAAAATATGTCACATACGTCACACGTCAAGCCGAAGTTAAGAAATCCCAAATTAGTCTATACCGTTGCGACTATCGCGGCATTAGCCGGCTTGTTGTTTGGTATTGATATCGGTGTTATTTCAGGCGCCTTAGGTTTCATTAAACAAGATTTCCATTTAAGCAATTTCGAACAAGAAATGGTCGTGAGTTCCATTTTAGCGGGTGCTGTTATTGGTACGATTATCAGTGGGCGAATTTCGCACTACTGGGGACGGCGAATGGCTATTTTAATCAGTGCAATTATATTCACCCTTGGCTCTATTTTTTCAGCGTTTGCGCCTTCGATTCATTCATTAATTGCTATTCGTTTTCTCTTGGGTACGGCCATTGGTATCGCGTCATTTACTGCCCCCTTGTATTTGTCGGAAATTTCTCCTAAACGTATTCGCGGTGCATTGGTTTCAATGTATCAACTAATGATTACCATCGGTATCTTCTTGGCTTTTACCAGTGATGCCTTGCTGCACAGTACGGGCAGTTGGCGTTTAATGCTAGGTGTCACCGCTATTCCAGCGTTTATTATGTTCATTGGGGTATTGTTCTTGCCACGTAGCCCCCGCTGGTTGATGTTGGCAGGCCGTAAAGATTTAGCCTTGAAAATATTGCACCGTATACACGGTGACAGTGAAGAAGTCGCCACAGAAATTAAAGAAATTGAAGACAATTTAGCACACAGTGTGTCGGGTGTGAAAGTATTTAAGCTTTCTTATTTTCGCCATGTGTTATTCCTGGGCATAACATTACAGTTTTTTCAAATTATGACGGGCATGAATGTCCTGATGTACTATGCACCTAAAATTTATGCCATGGCCGGTTTTGTTGGTGCTACAGCGGTGTGGGCTAATGTGATTAATGGTTTGGTGAATGTGTTAACAACTATTCTCGCTATTCTTGCGATTGATCGCTGGGGACGCCGCCCGTTATTATTTTTCGGATTGACTCTACAGATTATAGGCATGGCTACTCTGGCGTTGATTTTTGGCCATGGTGCAACAACTGATTTGCTACGTTACACCACTATGGCCGGGATGTTAGTTTTTATTGTTGGTTTTGCTGCTAGTTTAGGACCGGTAATTTGGGTGATTTGTGCGGAAATTTTCCCACTGAAAAGTCGTGATACCGGCGTGACGTTTACCACTGCAACTAATTGGATCTGTAATGCCTTTATCGGCGGTACGTTCTTAACGGCTATTGCCTGGATAGGTACGAGTAATACTTTCTGGACATTAGCTGCTATTGCGGTTGCGGCAATGTTGTTTATTTATTTCTTCACGCCGGAAACTAAAAATATTTCACTAGAGAGATTAGAGAAACATTTAATGTCAGGCGAACGTTTGCGTGATTTGGGTCGGTAAGTTTTCATTGCTCAGCATTTAAATATTATTATGTTTTAGCCTATAATGTAGGGCTGGCCATGTAAGCCGATCCCTTTATTTTTCAGGATAAATAGCGAACGATGAAATGGTTTGTAGCAATGACATGAAGCCATTGATAAGACACCAAAAAATAGAGGGGTAAATACGTATGAAAAATATTTTAATTGTTGGTGGTGCTGGTTATATCGGTACACATAAGGTTGTTTGTTTATTAGAACAGGGTTATCACCCTATTGTCTTAGATAATGTAACAACCGGACATCAAAAAAATATTTTAGGTGGGCAATTCATTGCCGGTGATTGCGGCAATAAAACACTGCTTGATAAAATTTTCACAGAACATGCCATTGACGCAGTCATGCACTTTGCCGCGTACAGTCAAGTCGGCGAGTCAGTACAAGCACCACAAAAATATTATCAGAATAACGTTGCTAATACGCTCACGCTGCTCGATGCAATGCTTGCGCATCACGTTAAACATTTTATTTTTTCTTCAACGGCTGCCATTTTTGGCGAACCACAATATATTCCTATTAACGAACAACACCCTAAAAATCCGCTTAACCCCTATGGCCGTTCCAAATGGATGGTCGAACAAGTGCTGCAAGATTACGATGCCGCTTATGGCTTAAAATCAGTCTGCTTACGTTACTTTAATGCTGCTGGCGCTGATCCACAAGGCCGTATCGGTGAATGCCATGAACCAGAAAGCCATTTGATTCCGCTGGTGCTCCAAACCGCGGCTGGCAAACGTGAGCAAATCACTATTTTTGGTGATGATTATGCTACAGCTGATGGCACTTGTATCCGTGATTACATTCATGTCACTGACTTATGTGATGCACATTGGCTTGCCTTGCAGCAATTATTATTAACAAAACACAGCGCAGTTTATAACCTTGGTAACGGCGATGGTTTTTCTGTAAAAGAAGTGATTGCTAGCGCTAAACAAGTCACAGGACGTAATTTTAACGTTGCTATTGCCCCGCGACGTCCAGGCGATCCGGCTCGTTTAATCGCTGATGCTCGCCAAGCGCAACAAGCTTTGTCATGGCAACCACGTTACGCTGATTTGGCAAGCATTATTGCACATGCTTGGCAATGGGAGATGACATGCTTATGATGCCATTACATCAACAACCACACCGCCGCTGGAACCCCTTAACACAACAATGGATTTTAGTGTCGCCGCAGCGCACCCAACGTCCGTGGCAAGGCGCGCAAGAAAGCGAGGCGGAACAACGTGCGCAATATGATGCGCAATGTTATTTGTGCCCGGGAAATACGCGAGCTAATGGTGAAAAGAACCCTGCGTATACACATACTTTTGTCTTTACCAATGACTACCCTGCTCTGCTGCCGGAACACTCTGCGCAACACATTACAGCTGATGCAGCGTTACTGCAAGCTAGCGCGGTATCGGGCGAATGCCGTGTTTTGTGTTTTTCGCCGCGTCATGACCTGACGTTGTCAGGCATTAGCATAGCCGGTCTAGTACAGGTGGTTCAAACTTGGTGCGAGCAAACGACTGAATTAAGTCAGCGTTATCAGTATGTGCAATTATTTGAAAACAAAGGCAGTGCTATGGGCTGCTCTAATCCACATCCGCATGGACAAATTTGGGCAAGTGATTTTGTTCCTAATGAAATTGCGAAGGAAACACAGACACAATTAGCTTATTACCAAATGCATGGGCGTTCATTGCTTAGTGATTACACTCAGTTAGAAAT
>JAESTO010000149.1 GCA_016763565.1 Gammaproteobacteria bacterium
AAAAATAAATAATATAAAGCATTCAAGCAGCACGTCTTAATCAGTCCCAAGCAGTTGATTTTGGAATTTGAAGATATGAAGATATATGGATCACGGATGATTGTGTTAATGTTGCGTTGTGCTCGCTGTCGTTTAGCAGAAAGGCTCTGCACCTCTATTGCCAAGGATTGATATTTAAACACAATTGCTCCGAATCTGAGCTACCAAGCGGCTTAATCAGTCAAACCACTAGGCATGACAGTGAGCAGATTTTGCACTAGCTAGTGCCCTTGATTATTAATACGAGCTAATGTAGGTTATACTTTCGTTTCGTGATTGGAATCTACATTCAACTCACTTATCATTAAAAATGATATCAGGGTATTTATACTCGTTGATGGCAGAAAGGACCGCACTATGATGGCTAATAATGGATTGGTATATCAATTCAACGTATTAAAGGGGATTGTCCCCGTCATTTCAAATCAGCATTTATTGCTGCTCGCTTGTTTTAGTCTGCGTATTTGCTTCGCCAAAAATGCATTAGGCTGGCGTTCTCAACATCACTTTCCCGATGTGCATCAAACATATCACGCCGCATTCTGTCGCATTATTTATTTAGCATCAGTAGTACTATTTTTATATGACATATTATGGGTTTTGGCCAGTTTTGTAAAAAATTCGAACAGTAATTTCGACACAGCAGAGTAAGACATGGACGATAATGCTAACCAATTAATTCAGATTCCCGAGGTATCGTTGCCCACAGGTGGTGGCGCAGTGAAAGGGATGGGAGAGTCTTTTGAAACCAACAGTTTCACCGGTGGATTTAATGTAACGCTGCCTATTTTTGCCTCACCGTGCCGTGGGTTCGAACCCTCTTTAGCCCTAAGTTACAACACGGGTGCGGGCAATGGCTGTTTTGGTTTGGGCTTGGAACTTAACGTAGCCAATATTTCTCGTCGTACCGATAAAGGTATCCCGCGTTACGATGACACGGATATTTTTGTGTTAGCCAATGGCGGTGAGTTGGTGTTGACGGAGGTGCTTGCGCATCAGAGGATTGATGATCTTGACGATTGCCACGTAACACTGTATCAACCGCGGACCGAAGGTTTATTCGCTAAAATACAGTATGTCCGACCACCGTTAGGCGATGGCTATTGGGTGGTGGTGACGACTAGTAACGTGATCAGTGTGTACGGCAGAACGTCACAAGCGAGGATTGTTGACCCCACGACACCTACGCATATTTTCACTTGGTTGTTAGAGGAAACCTATGATGACTTGGGTCATCGTATTACCTACCATTACAGCGCTGATAATGATGACAACCTATTAGAGGCAGAGGTCAAGAATCATTCACAAGCGGTGAATACCTATCTTAGCAGTGTCAAATATGGCTATTCCTCTGATACAGGCGGTGATGCGCCGCCGCCGCATTTTGAAATTGTATTTGATTACGGCGAATATGACGACACGGATTTTGAAGCCACACCGACCACTTGGAAAAAACGTGGCGATCCATTCTCCAGTTTTCGCTCTGGGTTTGAGATTCGCACCAACCGATTATGCCGGAATATTTTAATGTTTCATCGGTTTCCCGATCAATTTTCAGGGCAACGTTATTTAGTTAATCGACTCTCATTGAATTATCAACCGCCCAGCCAGTTTTCTCCGATGTCACAGGTAGTGAGCGTGGTGCAAATCGGCATGCAAAAGCAAACAGATGGCAGCTACTTGAGCAAAGCTGTATCGCCAGTTGACTTTGCCTATACACTTTTCGCGCCGCAAGGATCTGCTTATCAGCCATTAACCCTGCAAAATGGCGAATCATTACCGGGTGTGATGGGCGAGAAGCACTATCAATTAGTAGATTTAGAGGGCGAGGGCATTGCAGGCATTCTGTATAACGATAAAGAGGCGACCTATTATCTGTCACCCAAAGGGGGTGGCAAGTTTGGCCATCCAGAGCAGCCTTATGCCATTCCACTGGATGCAGAAACGCAACAAACACGTTTACAATTAATAGATGTTGATCAGGATGGCATGCTGGAACTTGTCACCCATAATGGCCAAAGTTATCAAGGCTATTATCCAAGTTACAATGCGACACATCGCTCTGTTTGGCGTAGTTTTAAAACCTATCCCACCAATTATGACGATGCAGCACAAGTCGCGGTTGATTTAACCGGGGATGGCTTACCTGATTTGGCTATCTTTGACGAGGTTCAAACCTGTTATTACCCCAATTTAGGCAAGCTGGGTTATGATTTGCCCGTTAAGCTGAAAGCAGCGAATGACTTTCCCCTGCAGACGCAAAATTCCTCCCGTGAATTAATTACCTTTACCAATATATTTGGCGATGGTTTATCCCACCGCGTTCGTATTCGTAACGGTCGGATTGAGTGTTGGCCTAATCTGGGCTATGGCCAATTTGGCGATAAAATCACCCTGGCTAATGCCCCCTATATTGAGGGTGGTTTTGATATTCGGCATTTATTTTTGGCTGATATCGATGGTACAGGCGCCACTGATGTCATTTATTTTCATGCGGATCATTTTGATGTTTACTTAAATCAATGTGGCAATGGTTTTTCTGAGCCTATCCGCTTTCCATTCCCCAACGCGTTATATGCTTATGATGACACGGTGCAGATTCATTTTGCCGATATCTTGGGTAGGGGCAGTGCCTGTTTAGTGATGACCCATAATGGTCCGCAACCAGCGCACTACTGTTATGATTTTTGTCCTGACGGTAAACCGTATTTATTAACCACATTAAATAATAACAGCGGGACGATGACCCAGGTTGACTATACCAGCTCAGTGGATTTTTACTTGGCAGACAGAGCGGCTGGCAATCCTTGGGTGACCAAAGCACCTTTCCCCATTACCGTGGTGAGTGCTGTCAGTGACAAAGACTTAATCACCCAAGCCAGCGTGACGCAGCGTTATGCGTATCACCATGGTTATTACGATGGGTTGGACAAGGCTTTTCGCGGTTTTGGTCGTGTGGATGCAAAGAGCAGTGCTGATTACGATGCATCTGCCGATCCCACATTAGTTGTTGCACCAACCTTAACAAAAACGTGGTATCACACTGGGTTTATGCCGCAAAATGGGCACTTGTCAGATCTCTATCAGGATGAATATTATCAAGACGATGAGCAGGCTTTGTATTTGGTCGATAGCAGTTTGGAAACGGCGGTTAGATTTGATGCTGACAGTTATTTAGAATTAAACCGGTGTTTAGCGGGCCAGGTATTACATACGGAAATTTATGGTGTAGATGGCAGTGAACAAAGTGACGCGCCCTATAGCGTGAGTGAATCGAGTTATGCGATTCGCTTGATACAAGCGAAAGGTGATAATGACTACGGTATTTATTATGCGTATGTGCGAGAAAATCTCAGCTACTATTATGAGCGCGATGCGCGTGATCCAAAAATAAACCATGCGTTTACTTAAGTCAACCATAGGTTTATTTATTTTTCGGACGAGTTATGGGATATTTTAAAATTGATATGCGGAGGTTGGATTAATGACATCAAGTAGTCGTGATAACTTTGGGTGGAGGTATTTTATTTCGGCCATAGTTTTATTTGTAGTGCTT
>JAESTO010000150.1 GCA_016763565.1 Gammaproteobacteria bacterium
AAATATTCATGCTTCGTGGCTACCACGCTGGCGTGGTGCTGCACCCATTCAACGTGCTATTTTGGCAGGTGATAGCGAAACAGGCATTAGCATTATGCAAATGGCCAAAGGGCTTGATACCGGTGATGTACTGTGCTTGCAAGGTTGTATGATTAACCCTGATGATAATGCACAAAGTTTGCATGACAAATTGGCCGTATTGGGAGCTGAGGCTATTATAGAAACATTACATGATTTACAAGCTGACGATATTGTACGCACACCACAACAAGAAGCGTTAGCAACCTATGCCAAAAAATTAACGAAACAAGAAGCTGTCCTAGATTGGCAAAAAAGCGCTAGCGAATTACATCGTACAATACGTGCTTATAATCCTTATCCCGTTGCTTATACACAACTAAATGATAAACGTTTACGTATTTGGCAAGCAGCGATTAATTGTGCTGATCACCGTGATGGCGAGCCAGGTACTATCATTGCTATACAGCCTAATGGTATCGATGTTGCCTGTGGTGACGGCGTATTACGTTTACTAACCGTGCAATGGCCTGGTGCTAAACCACAAAAAACAGCCGATATTTTAAATGCACATCATCAACTTTTTCATGTTGGCGCAACCTTTGTGTAGATTCATATTCATTCAAAATGACTAATTTTTGAAACAAAACAGTATTTAACTTGTTTTTTTCCAAAAACAGTTTAAATTTTCTGCTAATCCTGTTATCTTTCTCCTTTCAATTAATTCATAAATTTTAAAGAAGGAGAAGACTATGTCATTCACAAAACTACCTAAGTTATTGTTGATTGGTGGGGTAATTTTAAGTTTAGCTGCCTGCGCCTCTCACAATAAAATAACAAATGCTGGTGCAACAACGGCTCAAGTTCAAGCAAGTGTTTTGAAAGAGCAATTAGCATTTAAAACTAATACTCACTCAAGTGCACAACAACTAGTAACTATTCGTACCTTCTATTTCAAAAATAACAGTGCCAAATTGTTGGGTGTCAATTCACAAGCCGCTGAAGCTAATGGTGCTTTTTTATCTGCCCATCCTAAGCAAATAGTTATCCTTGTTGGACACACTAGTATCGTAGGGAATGCTAAATACAACATGACGTTATCTAAACGACGCATTAATACTGTTATTGCAGCATTGGTTGGCCAAGGTGTATCTAAACAACAAATTCAGGTTAAGAAAGCGAAAGGTGAAATGCGCACTTCAGTAGCAGGTCCAGAAAGTCACAATCTTAATCGCCGTGTATCTTTGTACTATTGTAAAGACGCAACATGTACTGAGTTAAAACAGAGTACTGCGCCTAAAAAATAATTATTGTTTTAGCGTAACTCAAAAAGGCCACATCACTGTGGCCTTTTTTATTTGCATATTATTAGTGTTCCTGTTATCGTACCTCTCTGCCATTATTATTATCGCTTTGGAGAACACGACCATGCAATTAACCAAACTGTTTACATTATTTTTTGTTGTTGTTATCGTACTAAGCTTAGCGGCATGCGCATCAACAGAAAGCAATGCCCCGCAAACTAACGCCGCACATGTTTCTGGCATGACACAATCTTCCGCCTTAGACGACCCCTTTGGCTTTACAGCCGATAATAATTTAACGACTGAACAATTGCTGGCAATTCGCACCTACTATTTTAAATTTGATAGTGTAGAACTTATCTATCATAATTTACAAGCCGTACAGGCTCAGGGCGCTTATTTGGCGGCACATGCTGACCAAGTCGTTTTGTTAGAAGGTAATACCGATATTCGTGGTAGCCGTGAATACAACATTGCCTTAGGTTGGCGTCGGGCAAAAACGGTTGCTCAAGTATTAATGGCACAAGGCGTTGCAAAAAATCAAATTAAAATTGTTAGCTACGGCGCAGAAAAACCCATAGCTTTAGGTGGCACTTTGACTGACTATGCAAAAAATCGTCGTGTTAATTTGCTTTATTGCAAAGATAAACAGTGTAAAACTATTTATGATCATAAAGCATTGAGAGCTGATTTTAAAACCATGAAAATAACAACATTTTTTTTAATAAGCGGATTATTAGTCGGCACCCATTTTTCACTATTTGCTGACGCACCCGTAGAAGATTTAGTGAGTAATCACAACAACAATACTGCTACAGTAACACGCTCGGCAATATCAGGCGTAGATTTACTACAGCGCGTTGCTCGTCTAGAAAAAATGCTAGCCAGCCAAGGACGTTTGATAAATAAAGTTAATACTTTACAACAAGATATACAACAGTTACGTGGCTCGATAGAAGTATTACATAATTATAATCAACGTTTGCAGCAAAACTTACAAAAGCTTGAAGCGAGGAAAAAATTAATCACACCTGTCGCTGTCTCCGATCAAAGCAAGGCACAGCTTAGTAAAACGTGGCAACAGCGCAAAGCTTATCAACAAGCATATCAGCTGATTAGCACAAAAAAATACGATCAAGCCGCTGTAGCGCTAGAAAAATTTATTAAACACTATCCTAATAGCGAGTATGTTGCCAATGCACATTATTGGCTAGGCGAAGTATATTATGCGCAAGGTAAAAAAATGCAAGCAATGAAAGAATTTAATGCCGTTATTGAAAAATTTACTCAAAATCGCAAAGTGCCCGATGCCAAATTAAAAAAAGCCTTTCTTTATTATGACAAAGGCGACATAAACCAGGCTAAACAGCAATTACAACAAGTGGAGCAGCAATACCCTAATAGTGCCGCTGCACAACTAGCCGCAGCAAAGTTGCGAGCAATCAAAATATTACGAGCAAAAGCCGGCAGTACAAAATAGTTGGTTTTTGCGATAAAACTCTTGCTAATTCCTTTAAAATTGGTATTATCATGCTCCTTTTTATCAAAAGGGCCGTTAGCTCAGTCGGTAGAGCAGTGGGCTTTTAACCCATGTGTCATAGGTTCGACCCCTATACGGCCCACCAGTAAACCCTTTTAGATCAAAAGCTTAGCTATTATTGCAAGTTCGTGCTGTTGTTTCTGTTCACCCCTTATAGGGACTTTTTTGACGAATATCAAAAGCAATCTTTTTTCATTACCCATGCTGATCAGCTTTCAATTGCTTAGTGGGAACAATGTTTGCTACTGCCATGGCAACCCGGCTCCATGATTATTCTGAATAATAGCCTTATTTCCATAACGCAGCAAAAAGACCTTTATTTAAGTAAAACGCGGCATTGCTCTGCCCCATTTGTTTTTAAAAAAACGCAAACCAATCCTTTATTATGAATAATTGCTAATTATCTGAACGAATTCGCGAGAATGTTGGAACAATCGAACGTAGATAACTTGATAGGCATGCCGAACGACAGAAATGGCGTATTATCAAGGCGTTGCTGGTAACGGCTGGGGGAAAGTTCAGCGTGCAGAACCCCCTCGTTTTCTGAACGATGGGTTAGCTAGTGACTTGGCAATATTATTATCGCAGCTTCACATGGCGCTTTGTTTTTGTTATTTCAGGGTGCAACTGGTAGAATATACCTAAAGGTTTTTCGCGTAATTCGAGGGCCTCAATTCTTTTGGAGATAAATGATGAAAACAGCAAAAAAAATATCACAAGGATTTAAATTACCTAATGCGCACAAAAGCAGTAGAAATGCTGTACTGAGGCAACTAAGAGATATCTTGCTTAAGTTAATTGCCTCGCACGATATTGATGGCATTAAAATATTCTTTGCGCAAACCAAATGGCAGCCGTTGATACAACGGTTATTTATTAAACATAAGTATTATGCGACGAAAACCAGCCAAGCAATCCTAGAAGAAGTGTTTTTTTACCCCGCACCTTATAAAGCATTACAAGTCATTGCCAATAATATTGGCAGTAAAAATTTTGGCATCATTCTTAAAATAGATAACTTTAAGCAATTGGTAAAATTTTTCAGAGTTGAAAAAATCAGAGAAAAATATTTTTCCAGTGAAAAAAAAGATTTTATAGCCACGTTAACGTTCTTATTAGCCTTATACAGCGACACCGGTCATCGGCAACGATCAATCAAAATACTTGACAGTATCGCTGCCCAATTTTTTTCTCTCACCATGAAAAAAACGTATGTGGAAATTAAATCTAAAAAACAAACAAAGGGACTGTAAATAATTTTGTGTAAACGACAATAGTCAGCTGTTTCTTCTGTGACATTGCCATTAGACTAGAGTCGATTAAATATAAGCC
>JAESTO010000016.1 GCA_016763565.1 Gammaproteobacteria bacterium
CAAGTGGTTGCTGTCAGTGACCTTGTTACTACGTTGCCTGGTTATACTCCTGAATTAGCACAACATGCTGATGACAACGTGACCGTCATTGATGTACCACAAACATTATTTGCAGCCGTGATGCCGAGTTTACAAGAATTACGTCATTTAACGCATGTTCGTCAAGTGAATAATAAAGCGGGCGATTTAGTTGAACGCGCGGTGATTATTGCCAATCGCTTACCACAAAAAAAGGGTGGTACGGTAGTGCATTTAGTGTCGATTGAAAATCGCATTAACACCGATGATAGTTTTGATGTTGGTACGAATACGGATGATGTTGTGCGTTTAGTCTCATTAAAACGCTGGCGCTTTGCGTGTGAAACACAAGACAAAACCTTTAAAGAATTAGCGACTAATCTTGATCGGGCACATGATGGCTTATTACGATTAGCCGAGGGTACAGCCGTAGTTGAAAATAGCTATGGTCGTGCCAGTGGCAATATTTTTGATGAACGTGAGTTACGCGTTGCGCGCTTTAAGAGCTATGATTTCAACATTAAGTATGGTAATTGGTGTTGGGATAGCAATGGTACTTATCAATACAGTTTAGATACGACGGACAGTCGTGTGCAAGCGTTGGCTATCGATGACGTCATATTTGAACGGCTAGTCTTGGTGATTAAGAATGGAACAACCGAATGGCATCCAGCCTTGTATATTGTTATTGCTCAGCCCAGTACAAGTAATTTTGACGAACATTATTTCGTTGTTAATAATCCACAAGGTGATTTATTAACGAGCTATCCTGCTTCAACAGTGAGCAGTGTGACTTTTGGTAGTGACACATTGACTGACGAATATCATCATTTAGAAACCGATTATGGCTCATTTTATTGGTCGTATGATGGTGGCTATCATTATTATCTTGATGCTAGCAAGCTTGATTTAGCACAATTAACGACAGTGCTCGATGAGACGATTAGTTACACCGTTGATGATGGCCAAGGGAATATCATTCAAACTAGTCTTACTATTGATATAACTGCTTTTAACAGTGGTGGGAATATATTGACTGATCAGGATTTTTTAACGAACCCTGTATTGGTAGGGGATAGTCTATTAGATGTTAGACAAGAGAGTTCTAGTGACACCACGGCTTACAGTTTACAAGGTTCATTAACGTGGCAAGCTAATGGTGCGTATAGTTATTATTTTTCAGGTGAGTTACCAGATCCAAATCCAAATGTAGAAACCACAACCGACAATTTTTATTTTGATGTCATCGATAAAGAAGGCACGGTTACTGAACATAGTCTGACGATGTATGTGCGTCATCCTGATGCGGATACGTATCAACTGTCAACAATTGTTCGCCAAGCCAGTGGTAACTTGCTAACAGATAGGACGGATGGTTCTACTGTGAGTAGCATGACGTTTAACCTCCTGGCAGTGACGGATGATACCATCGCCGTGACGAGTGATTACGGCAGTATGAATTGGTCAACAAGTGGTGAGTACAGCTACGTATTAGATTCGATAACGATGGTTGTTGACGATGTGTTGGTCGACAGCTTTAGCTATGATGTGAATGATGACCAAAGTAATATCACCACGCATACAGTCGAGATTGCGATTATTCATCCTAGCACGGGTGTGTATTTAGTAAGAACATTGACAGCTGAAGAAGGTAATGTGTTGCATACTATGCGGCAAGATAGCATGGTGAGTCAAGTAGCAATCAGTATTGATGGTGATGTTGGTACGAATCATCCCGATCCCAGTCAAACGATTACGTTTGATAAAGATGATGGCGATGAGACTAGTTTACGTTGGGAAGAGACGGGTAATTATTATGTTGCGTTAGATAAAACCTTTAATGCTAGTAAAGTAGTCACGGCAGATTTTTCGTATACGATTGATTACGGTAACGAAGGCATGTTGTCATCCACCCAACAAGCAACGTTGACCCTTTATCCCAGCACGGCGAATACTTTTTTGGAACAAGGTTTATTGCCGTTGCCACATTGTATGCGTGATCACCACAAAACCTATTCATGGTACCGTGGTCCACTAGCGACAGCACAACCGAGTAATGGTGTCGCATCAAATTTACCGGTTCACAACAGTGATGAGTTGATGATTTATCAACCTGAGACGGGGTTGTTTAATGTTTCTTATGCTACAGCCTGGGAATTAGGGCGTTTAATTGCGTTGCAAGACAAACAATTTTCGCGTGATTTGTTTTGTTGGAAGCGTCAATATGCCCAGCATCAACAAAAACAAACGCATGCTAGTACGCATCCTCATCTATTTCATGGGTTTGATGTGGGAGATTTCCCCATTCCGCAATCACTGCAACGTTGGTTAGATGAATTGAATTTATTAGAGCATGTGCCTTTAGCTTATTTAGTGCCGAAGGAAAGCACATTGCCGACGGAATCGATTCGTTTTTTCTGGATCGATCCACAGTGGATAGCATGTTTGCTCGATGGTGCTTTTAGTATGGGGCGAGTTGATGCGCGTTATTTAGCACATGATACAACTAACCACGCTCATTTTGCTCAAGCAACGTATACCAATTTAAGCGGTGTGTTACTACGCTCTGAATTAGTATCGGGTTGGCCAGGGTTACAAATTGATGGCTTGGATAGACAAGGGAGACAGTTACCCTTATTAAAACAAACGGCTTTGTCTGACAATATGACGCTCTGTATTTTCCAAGGAGACATTGCGCAAGTCGATGTGCATCAGCAACCCGAGTTATTACATTTTGGCGTCGATGAAGATACGATAAATCATGTCTATGAACGTAACTTACAAACAGTAAAATTACGCTATCCAGACAGTGATTTACTCGCTCTATTGACGATGCGAAATATACACAATGATGCTATTCATGATCGCAGTTTATTATTCAATCATGGCACAACGGCAGGTGATGTAACGATAGTTGATAATCTCGAGGGCTTTATTAACGTTTTATCATTAAACGGTGTGGATGGCAGCGTAACGTTAACGCCGTTTGCAACCGTTGGCAGTAATAGTAATTTTACCCTAATGTGTCGGATGAAATTATCAGCACAGGCTGGAGTCGCAACAGTATTTGCTATCAATCAAGATAATACCAATAAAGATGAACGAATTATCTTGGTAGTAAAATATGATAATAGTAATGGTACTTTCGATAAATTGAACGTGTCGATTGGCAGTAATGATTATGCTGTGAATACAGTAGTTACCGATGATAGTTGGCATTTTATTGCCTTAACCTATCAGTATGATGCTGCTGGTAGCAGTCATGCTTTGACGGTGTATGTGGATGATATGAGCAATGCGGTGTTGTCGACAACGACAGCCGCTGCTGTGTCATTAGTCGCTGATGATATCGTCACGCTAGGTGCTACTCTCGATCAAACCGGCGCCAAAGATTTTATGAATGCCGAGTGCGCTCAGTTGAGCCTTTACAAAAAAGTATTAACCAGCAGTGAGTTAGATAACTGTGCGAAGTATGCGATGGCACCAGCGGTGATTGATATTGCTGCGCTAGCTAGTACTCTAGCTAGCACTCCCGATGGCGCCCATTCAGCTGAGTTTGCGTTGGATATGATTGAAGGTGTTGACAAAGTCAGTTTTCATATAATTTAAGAAACCCATTAAGAACGATTAAGGAGGATAACCTACATGGCTAATTTATTATTAGTGCCCATGCATTTAGATGCATTGTATTTGCAGCAAGACAAAACGTTAGTAGCACCCACTGCTGATTTTACGCGCTTACCTTATAAAGATAGCACGCGCTTACATCACAGCAGCGTGCCCAATATTAGTGAAGCGATTGCGTCACAGCCCTTGCAAGCTGCTGGCTGGCATGCCAAAGCTGGCATTCATTTGCATTGGGCGTTACCCGATGCTTTGACCCATGCTGTTCATGATGCGAATCATGATGATACGACGGACGACTTTCCACGGGTGCCTAACCGTTGGCTAATCACACGTATTCAACGTGATGGTGCCGGCAATGAAATCAAACGCGTGACGAAACGCTGGGTAATTGAAAGTGATTATTTATCAGCGGAAGATGCCAGTGTCAGTGAACAAGCTGGAGTGAGTTATCCTCATGCAGGGAGTGGTAAACCCTATCGCCATTTAGGGAGAAAACTGCATATTCAACATTGGGAAGAAGGCAGTGGTTTTGAATCGCTACCCAAGCTAACCGCCATTGGCTACGGTGAACCAAGTTTTGCGGCATTTTATCCGAATTGCCATAGTGTGTTTGGTTTTTACGATCCTGAATATATTAGCCATGCGCCAGTCAATGTAGAGTATGTAGTGCTGGGTTGGTACAGTGATGCGAGCACTGATCATCTAAGGCATTTAGTAAATCAGTCGGGCATGACGGTCACATCATTACTCGAACAATTAAAATGGGATGTTAATGTCACCTCCATTGACATTGCTAAAGCCGCATTCAAAATAAAATTATCTAGCTTAGATAACACGCTAGTTCCAGAGACAGATGGCAATGCTATTTGGACAGAGCTAAGGGATAAAAACTGGATAGTTGAGCAAGTTGTTGATACCTCCGCGACCTTAGTTGCTGTTGCGGATCGTCATGAGTTATCAGCTAGTTATACCGATAACGTTGCCGTTATCGAACAAGCCTTATGCGCGCAGTTCCCTAATAATATACTGTGTTATTCACGCATCACATTCAAGCCGGAAAACGATACCAC
>JAESTO010000017.1 GCA_016763565.1 Gammaproteobacteria bacterium
AACATATTAAAAATATTATTACGCTTTACCATTTTTCTGCTGATGATCATCAGTATTGCTTACTCACTAACGCAGAAGGTGTGTTGGCAAAAGTTATTGTCGGTGTTAAAGATAAATATAACCTGTGGTCTTTGGCCAATTTATCGCTCACATTACCTGAGAAAAATTATCAAATTTCTGCCGCTGAATTCACGCAATTAGCCATTGGCTGGGGCTTAGGCGCTTATCAATTTACCCGCTATAAAGCAGCTAAACGTCAGCCGGCTAAACTAGTATTAAACAATAACTCCGATATTGCACATATTTGTAATACCGTAGAAAGTATTTACTGGGTACGCGATTTAATTAACATACCTCCTGAAGATATGTTACCGCAACATTTAGCCAGCGAAGCAGAAAAATTAGCGGCTGCTTTTGCAGCAACGATTACTATTATCAAAGGTGATGATTTGCTCACGCAGAATTACCCAAGCATTCATGCTGTTGGTCGTGCAAGTGTTCATACACCACGTTTAATTGACCTACGCTGGGGAAATCCACAACACAAAAAAATCACCCTAATTGGCAAAGGTGTCTGTTTTGATTCCGGTGGTTTAGATATTAAAACCGCTAGCGGCATGTTAAGCATGAAAAAAGATATGGGGGGTGCTGCACACGCACTTGGCCTAGCACGCATGATTATGGCTGAAAAATTACCTGTTTGTTTACGGGTACTCGTACCCGCAGTAGAAAATGCTATTGCAGGTAATGCGTACCACCCTAGTGATGTTATCAAAACACGTAAAGGCTTAACGGTGGAAGTGACCAATACCGATGCCGAAGGCCGGTTAATTTTATGTGATGCATTGGCGGAGGCCTGCACAGAACAACCCGATTTACTGATCGATTTTGCCACACTCACCGGTGCAAGCCGTGTCGCTTTAGGAGCAGAAATTGCTAATATATTTTGCGATAATAAAGCTATCGTGCAACATCTTGTTGATATGGGTGAACAATTGCGTGACCCAATTTATCCGCTACCACTGTATAAAGATTATCGCTATTTATTAGATAGTGATATTGCCGATCTGTGTAGCGCGAATGTCAAAAATGCTTACGCTGGTGCTATTACCGCAGCATTATTCCTTAATGAATTTGTCGATAGTCACATTAACTGGATACACCTTGATTTGATGGGCGCCAGCATTCATCACAAACCTGGCCGCCCCGTTGGAGGTGACGCACAAAGTTTACGTGCCATATTGCAATATTTACGACAATTTATTACCGAGTAACGTATCTTTATGGCAAAACGCTCAAACAGTAGCAAACGATGGTTGGATGAACATAACAGCGATTACTACGTTAAAGAAACGCGAAAATTAGGCTATCGTTCACGTGCAACCTTTAAATTAATTGAAATTGATGCAAAAGATAAACTGTTACGCCCAGGTATAACGGTGATCGACCTGGGTGCTGCACCCGGTGGCTGGTCAGATATTGCCAGCAAAAAAATAGGTAAGAAAGGGCACGTCTTTGCACTCGATCTTCTCCCCATGAAGCCACTATCCGGCGTCGAATTTCTACAAGGTGATTTTCGAGAAGATAACGTGATACAAACACTATTAACAAACATGGCTGAGCAAAAAGCGGACCTTGTTATTTCTGATATGGCCCCCAATATTAGCGGTAATAAAGAAGTCGATCAGCCACGCGCTATGTATTTAGCTGAATTAGCACTAGACTTCACACAGCAAGTATTAAAACCTAACGGTAATTTCTTAGTTAAAGTCTTTCAGGGTACAGGATTTGACCAGTTTGTGGTATCCTTACGGCAATGTTTTAATAAGGTAGTCACGCGCAAACCGCAAGCCTCACGCCCACGTTCTCGCGAAGTCTACCTATTAGGGCTAGGCTATCATCATTGATATATAAAATTCTTATAAGAGGTGTCTCTTGAGTAATATGACAAAAAATATATTTCTGTGGTTAATCATCGCAGTCATTCTCGTCACTGTTTTTAATCGCTTTGTTGATAGCGCACCCAATGAACAACGTCTCACCTATTCACAGTTTTTAAAACAAGTAAATAGCAACGCCATTGGGGGAGTATTAATTCACAAAGAAACCATCAAAGGCAAAATGAAAAATGGCAATAGCTTCGTCACGTACATGCCTATTCCCGATCCTTATTTATTAGGCGATTTACTCAAACATAATATCAATGTAGTGGGTAAACCACCTGAACAACAAAGTTTTTGGGTCCGTGTATTCATTAGTTGGTTTCCGTTCCTCTTATTAATTGGCCTGTGGATTTTCTTCATGCGCGGTATGGGCGGCGGTGGCCGTGGCGGCGTCATGTCATTTGGTCGTAGCAAAGCGCGGTTACTTAGCGAGAATCAAGTCAAAATCACCTTCCAAGATGTTGCCGGTTGTGACGAAGCCAAAGAAGAAGTCAGCGAAATTGTTGAGTTCTTAAAAGAACCAAGCAAATTCCAAAAATTGGGAGGAAATCTTCCTCGAGGTGTATTGTTGGTCGGCGCACCAGGCACCGGTAAAACTTTATTAGCCAAAGCTGTTGCCGGTGAAGCTAAAGTACCTTTCTTTACTATCTCTGGTTCCGATTTTGTAGAAATGTTTGTTGGTGTCGGTGCATCACGTGTACGTGACATGTTTGCGCAAGCAAAAAAACAAGCACCTTGTATTATTTTCATTGACGAAATTGATGCCGTTGGCCGCCATCGTGGTGCTGGTCTTGGTGGTGGGCACGATGAACGTGAACAAACCCTGAATCAAATGCTCGTTGAAATGGATGGCTTTGAAGGCAATGAAGGCGTTATTGTCATCGCAGCAACTAACCGCCCTGATGTCTTAGATCCGGCCTTACTACGGCCTGGTCGTTTCGATCGCCAAGTCGTCGTTGGACTGCCTGACATCCAAGGCCGTGAACAAATTTTGTTGGTGCACATGAAAAAAGTACCCCTTGCTGAAGATGTTAAAACGTCCGTCATTGCCCGTGGCACACCCGGTTTCTCTGGCGCTGACTTAGCAAATTTGGTCAACGAATCTGCATTATTCGCTGCACGTGAAAATCAGACGACGGTTACCATGGAAAATTTTGAAAAAGCCAAAGACAAAATCATGATGGGTGCGGAAAGAAAATCCATGGTGATGGATGAAGATGAGAAAAAACTTACCGCTTATCATGAAGCAGGCCATGCAATTGTTGGCTATCTAGTACCTGAACACGATCCAGTACACAAAATTACCATTATTCCTCGTGGTCGCGCGCTAGGTGTCACGCTGTTCCTGCCCGATCAAGATCGCTACAGTCACTCTAAACTTCGCCTGGAATGTCAGCTATCTAGTTTATATGGCGGCCGTATTGCTGAAGAACTAATTTTTGGTGAAGAAAAAGTAACCACCGGTGCATCCAATGATATCGAACGCGCTACCGAAATTGCTCGTAATATGGTGACACAATGGGGACTCTCGAAACGTTTAGGACCATTAACCTATGGTGAACAAGAACAAGAAATTTTTGTTGGTCGTTCAACGACACGGAAAACACATAATTTATCCGATGAAACCGTAAAAATTATTGATGAAGAA
>JAESTO010000018.1 GCA_016763565.1 Gammaproteobacteria bacterium
GCTTTTTTATGTTGATTATCGGTTTGAATACCCGCCTGTGAGCCATTGTATGAACGGGTCGGATGACCGCGCGCGTTTAAAATCATGCTCAATAATGACATAGAAATTTGCTCACCGGTAGCAACTAAGGCATCGTATTCGCGCGGTTCAGGTACAGCAACTGCTTGTTGAGCTAAGGCGATTAAGCGATCGGTTTCACCATTCATGGCTGAGACTACAGCAACAATTTTGTAATGTTCTTGCTGTGCTTTAATAATTATATCAGCAACGTTGTGCAAACGCTCAATGCTACCAACGGATGTGCCACCAAATTTTTTTACTAATATTGTCATTATTTCTCTAGTTACAGTGCACAGCACTGTCATATTTTTACACTGAATTTTTCACCCGTATCGGCTAACGCCGAGAGGCCACATCCATGAAGTTACACCTATACAAACCAAAAAAACCTCTTTCTTAACATCTTATACCCGGCGGGCATAATCTGCCACATTAGAGACAAAAATAAGTTTGCCACTTCCGCCATCAATTATAATCGTTCAAGGATCCATTGGCGTGCTAATGTAAAAGCTTCGGGTAATTTAGCAACATTGCTGCCACCCCCTTGTGCCATATCGGCACGACCACCGCCTTGACCATCAATGTGCTTGGCAATCAGTTTAACGAGCTCACCAGCTTTAACTTTTTCAGTACAATTTTTAGTAACGCCTGCTATCAGGCTTAATTTATTATCACTTTGTGTCGCAATAACGATGATAGCTGTTGTTAATTTTTGTTTGAGTTGATCAACGATTTGTCGCGATGCTTTCACGTCTACATCGCTTAACAAGGTTAGCAGTACTTTACTACCGCCAATTTGTTCTGCTTGACTCACTAAATCATCGATATTAGCACATGTTAATTTTTGTTTAAGCTGTTGATATTTTTTCTTTAATACGCGATAGTCTTCTATTTCTTGGCGTATTTTTTGCTCGAGATTATCACGCCCTACTTTTATCCATTGCGCAATTCGTACCAATTGTTGTTCACTTACGTTGACATAATCTAATGCCGCTTGACCGCTTATCGCTTCAATGCGACGCACGCCAGCAGCAATAGCCGTTTCAACAATAATTTTAATTAACCCAATATCACCGGTACGCTGCACATGCGTACCACCACATAATTCAATAGAAAAATCACCGATAGTTAATACGCGTACATGTTCACCGTATTTTTCGTTAAACAAAGCCATCGCACCCGATTTTTTCGCTTCATCCACTGTCATAATGTTAGTTTCCACCCATATATTTTCGCGGATTTTTTGATTCACTACGTTTTCTATCTGCTGAATTTGTTGGCTACTCAGTGGTTCAAAATGAGAAAAATCGAAGCGCAAGCGCGTAGCATCAACTAATGAGCCCTTTTGCTGAACATGCTCACCAAGTAATTGACGCAATGCGGCATGTAATAAATGTGTGGCAGAATGGTTTAAAGCAGTAGCTTGGCGCTCATCAGCATTGACTTGTAATTGTAAGGTATCACCCACCGAAATATCACCTTGTTTCATTTTCCCATGATTAATAGAGGCTTGGCCCACTGTGCTAGTATGTTCTACTTGAAATAGATTATCGGCTTTACCCAGCAACCCTTTATCACCCACCTGGCCACCCGATTCCGCATAAAATGGCGTACGATCTAAAATAACGAAGCCTTCATCATCAGCCTGCAACGTATTAACCGATTGGTTATTTTTAAACAGTGCAATAATGCTTGCCTCGTCAGTTAAGGTGTCGTAACCCGTAAATTTTGTTTGATGCCTGATAGAAAGCTGTTGAGCATAATCAATGGAAAATTTTTGATTTTTCTGTGAACGTTGGCGTTGTTGTTGCATAGCTTGTTCAAAACCAGGCACATCCAATGTTAAGCCTCGTTCTCTGGCAATGTCACCCGTCAAATCAACAGGGAAACCATAGGTATCATACAATTTGAAAATTAATTCACCCGGGATGGTTTGGTTAGTTAAGTGTGCAAACTGTTGCTCCAACACTTGTAAGCCATTATCTAGGGTTAAAGCAAATTGTTGTTCTTCTTGTTGTAAAACATTTTCAATCTGTTGACGTTTATTAATCAGTTCGGGATAAGCCTCGCCCATTTGCTCAGCTAGAGGTTCGACTAAACGATAAAAGAAAGGTTGATGCAAACCAAGTTTGCTACCATGACGAACAGCACGGCGAATAATGCGACGTAACACATATCCCCGCCCTTCATTAGATGGCACCACGCCATCACTAATTAAAAAACTGGTTGAACGGATATGATCCGCAATGACGCGCAATGACTTGTGAGAAAAATCTTGGCTATTAGCTAATTTGGCAATAGCCCTGATTAAATACTGAAATATGTCAATGCCGTAATTATCATGCACACCTTGCATAATTGCTGCAATGCGTTCTAAACCCATGCCAGTATCCACGGAAGGTTTAGGCAACGGTGTCAATTGACCCTCCGCAGAACGATTGTATTGCATGAATACTAAGTTCCATATTTCAATATAGCGATCGAGATCGGCATCTTTACTGCCAGGCGGACCGCCAGGAATATCGGCACCGTGATCATAAAAAATTTCTGAGCAAGGTCCGCATGGACCTGTATCACCCATCGACCAAAAATTATCCGCTTCACCGCAACGAGAAAAACGTGTGGTGTCGATACCTATTTCATTCAGCCAAATATCAGCAGCCTCATCATCATCTTGATAAACAGTGATCCATAACTTTTCTTTGGGTAATGCTAATTCTTCGGTAAGAAATTGCCAAGCGAATTGAATGGCTTCACGTTTAAAGTAATCACCAAAGCTAAAGTTCCCCAACATTTCAAAGAAGGTATGGTGACGTGCGGTATAACCTACATTATCTAGATCATTATGTTTACCGCCAGCCCGAACGCAACGCTGCGAACTAACCGCTCGACTATAACTGCGCGGCTCGGTACCTAAGAAGGTTTCTTTAAATTGCACCATGCCAGCATTGGTAAATAACAGCGTTGGATCATTGCCTGGCACCAAAGGGCTGCTATCAACCAAATGATGTTCATGCTTTTTGAAATATGAA
>JAESTO010000019.1 GCA_016763565.1 Gammaproteobacteria bacterium
AATGAAGCGGATAAAAAAGCGGCGTTAGCCGGCAATATCGCACAATCTTTTAGTGCCTCTGACATGTTTGTTAACGATAATTTGACGGTAGCCGATCAAGTTAACGCGGGTAAATATTGCGATGCGCAAGGACAACATTGTTTTACAGCGTCAGAAGTCACCGGTTTTTTTTCTAAGGTCAATATTTTAGATGCCACGATTCCTAATGATTTACAAGCACAGCTAGATACCTTAGACGGAAAAATTGACGATGATATTACCAGTTTAACGGCCATTAAAAATACGGAGCACACCAGTTTGCGCACAAGAATTTCTAATGATGCAACCAAGCTAGAAGCCTTGTTGGCGACACGTACCAATGAAGTGAAAGAACTGATTGAGTTTTATGCAAACGATACGTTAGGACGTCTTAAAAATGATATTGGCAATGTTACTAAAGCGGCTGCATCAGTGGGTGAGAATTTAATTCGCTTAGTGAACAGTATTATTGCTGAAATAGCAGGTTTTATCGGTAATTTATTGACGAAGATGGGTGTATTTTTTGCTGCTAAATTCAATGCTTTTGGTGTTGTTTTTTCGTCAGATGAACGATTGAAAAAAAATATTGTGCCATTAACCGATGCAACTGATACGATTATGCAATTAAAGGGCGTGAGTTATCAATGGCGTCAAGATGAATTCCCCGACAGAAATTTACCGGCCGGCAATGATATTGGACTTATCGCACAAGATGTCGAAAAGGTCATACCTGAAGTCGTGGTTACTGATAAACAAGGGTATAAAAGTTTAATTTATGCCAAGCTGACAGCCGTATTAGTTGAAGCATTTAAAGAGCGCCAACAAAGTATTAGCACCTTGCGTGATGACATTGCTTTATTAAAAGCACATGCAGGTATTTAAGTGGCAATGATCATGCGCAGCATTAATCGAAAACACAGCCGAGCCGAACTCAAAGCAGCCTTTAAACGTGGCAATGTTATTGGCGAGAATCATTTTAATGCATTCATTGATACCTCCTTGAACAGTAAAGATGATGGTATCGAAAAGATAGCAGGTGAACCTTTACGTATGACGTTACAAGGTGATGGCCAAACCAATCCGCAACAGCATATGTTGAGTTTGTATCAAGATCCACAAACATTGGCGTGGCAACTGGGCCTTAATCCATGGGTTGTTGATAGTGATACAGCAAGTTATAGCGCCGGATTTAGTATTGCGTCAAGTAATCGTAGCCAATTATTTATTGCTAATGCTAGCGGTAATATAGGCATTGACACCG
Organism: Gammaproteobacteria bacterium; assembly: GCA_016763565.1. The sequence goes on from JAESTO010000019.1 coordinate 1,280, forward strand.
TGCAGCCACAAGCCAAATTACATATTGCGAATACCAAAGGTAAAGATGCCTTACGTTTAAATGACGTGTTTTTCATTGTAAAAGGTGATGGAAAAGTCGGTATTGGTACCGATGTGCCGACCAATCGTTTAGATGTGCAAGGCCAAGCGGCTATTGGACAAAATTACAGTCATCACGCAGCACCCACCGATGGTTTATTAATTGAAGGCCATGTCTCTATTGGTACGGATGATTCGCTTAATAAATTAACCATTGGCCAGAGTGTCAATATTGGTCAGCATTATGCTTCTGCTAATTTATCAGTAAGAAATGGCTTATTGCTCGAAGGGGATATGGCTATTGGCCATAGTGTGGCAAAGGCACAGTTGTTTATTCAACACAGTCATGCGAGTGAAGATATGATACGTATCGATGATCAAGTGGCGGATAGCACACCTTTTATTATCAAAGCAGATGGAAAAGTTGGCATTGCCACAGCGAGTCCCCAGGCTGAATTACACATTGTGGGTACGACAAACATATTGGCCATACAAGCGGACACGTTAGCCAGCCAGGCTTGTGCTATTAGCAGTGAGGCTATGACGGTCAGTGATAATCATTTATTATTATCAGGGCCCTTGGCGATTGGTACGGTTGATACTTCAAGCGAATTGACAGTGGTAGGCACCGTTAACGCCAGTGAGACGTTAGCAGCGACTACCTTAACAATTAGTCAATTAGCCCACATCCATAGGCAAATAACTATAGCGGGAGCGGCAGTAGGTAGTGACGCATTGCAGGTGAATGGCAGTGTGCGTTTAGCATCAGGCGATGCGATGGAACACATTCGCAATACTAGCGATTTAAGCGGTGAAGTTGCGAGTGATCAATCATTACCGACACAAAAATCAGTGAAAAGCTATCTCGATACGCAGGTGAGCAGTAAGCGTGGACTGAATGGTGCCTTAACGCAAGATTTTACTACAGGTAACTTACGGGCAAATGGCACTTTGACGATTGCTAATACCTTAAATGCAACGTTTTATTGTGACGGCGACCAAGGTAATTGTTTTATGCCGATACAGTTAGTCGATATGTTCGCTGATGTTGCCCGTTTAATCGGTTTTGTGCCGAATGATTTATTACAACAATTAGCTGCTGTCACAGGCAGGATAAGACAAAGCGTCGCAAGGGATTTAGTGGCTGAGCGAACCATTTTGCCCGATGCTGCGGCAACAGCTGCGTATGATAAAAAGCTACATTTGTTTTATGGACAATTTGATAACGAATTGGCAGCTGCAAAAATGGAATTATTAACATTGATTAAGACGCGTACTACAGTATTGCGTGATAGATTAAATCATATTAAAGCACAGTTACCCTTAGAGCGTTCATTCCAAGAGCTGGCTAATGTTTTCATGGAAACATCAGACGCGTTTAATGACGATAAGGATTTCTGTGAATAAACTAATGGGATCTAGGATAAAAGGTATTTAACACATGAGTAACAAAAAAACACGAGCCCAATTAAAGGCCCATTTTAGACAGGGCAATACAGTGACGGAAGCTGCATTGAATACTTTATTTGACTCAATGATAAATAGTGAAGATGACGGTATTGAGAATCCAGTTAATATGGGTGAGCCATTACGTATCATGGTCGATCAAGATAATAATCCGCAACAAAATGTGTTAGATTTTTATGAGAATGCTACGGATTTAGCTTGGCGTATTCAACAAAACCCGTTAATTCCAGCGAGTAGCCCCGCGAATTATAATGCAGGTATGGCGTTTGTTAACAATGAGCAAGTAAAATTTTTTATTGAAAGTAGCGATGGTAACATCGGGATTAACACGGTAACGCCACAGGCTAAATTACATATTAATAATCAAGATGCCGTGCATTCCTTACAAGTGGGTGATGATGACTTGATTTTAACTGCTGATGCTAAGTTAGGTATTGGTACAGAACCCGTCAATCAGTTAGATGTTAACGGTAATGTAGCCATTGGTAGTGCTTATGCTGGATTCAGTGCGATTTCAGCTAATCCGGCGCCACAAAATGGTTTGTTAGTTGAGGGCTATGTCGGTATGGGTACTGACAATCCACAAAGTCAATTGGCCGTTGCTGGCGGTGTGGCTATTGGTAGCAATTATACAACCACCGTGGCGCCTACGGATGGTTTATTAATTGAAGGTCAAGTTGGCATTGGTATCCAAGTACCTTTAGCTAAATTACATGTACAGCAAACAGATACACAGCGTGATGCTTTGCGCATCGATGATGCCTTGAATGACAGTACGCCTTTTATTATTAAGGCCGATGGTAAAGTCGGTA
>JAESTO010000020.1 GCA_016763565.1 Gammaproteobacteria bacterium
ACAATTTTTGAAGGAATTATTACCCTAATTTATCCTACAAGCAACATAAATAACCCGGCATAAAACATGTGACGTTTACGAACCGTGCAAGCCAGGCCACGACTATTAAGTTAAGAACAAGTGTAGGCACAAACATAACAGTTTATGAGGAAGATCATAGCTCTAGCTTGTTCGTTTTATTCTGTTTTTAATAATAAATTAACAAATTAACATCGCATCGCCATAGCTAAAAAAACGATAGCGTTGTTTTACCGCTTCATCATATGCCTGCATCATAGTGTTATGCCCAGCAAAGGCAGATATCAACATTAACAATGTTGATTCAGGCAAATGAAAATTGGTAAGTATTGCATCGACACACTGGAATTGGTAGCCTGGATAAATAAACAAATTAGTTTCACCCTGGTAAGGCTGTATCGTCCCCTGTTGTGCTGCGGTTTCTACACTGCGTACTGAAGTGGTACCCACTGCAAATATACGTTTACCTTGTTGCTTAGCCGCTTGGATTTTTTCACATACCTGTGATGTCACGTGGACATATTCATAATGCATCTTATGGTCAAGGATATTATCGACCCGCACAGGTTGGAATGTGCCGGCCCCCACGTGCAATGTCACAAAAACAATCTCAACGCCTTTTTGTTTTATTTTTGCAAATAAATCATTGTCAAAATGCAAACCTGCCGTTGGCGCGGCTACTGCACCTTTTTTTTGTGCGTAGACTGTTTGATAACGTTCTTTATCTAACACGCCATCTTGATGTTCAATATAAGGTGGTAAGGGGAAATGGCCAAGTTGCTCTAACCATTGAAATACCGTTTGATTATTACCAAACGATAGCTGAAGTAAATCATCTTGTCGTGCAATAACACGTGCTACCAATTTTTCTTCTAATAATAGCTCAGCACCCACTTTAGGGGCATGACTGGCTCGCACCTGTGCTAATACCTCATGTTTATTTAACACGCGCTCTACTAATACTTCAATATTGCCACCTGTGGATTTTTTACCATATAAACGGGCTGGAATAACTTTGGTGTCATTACACACCAATACATCGCCAGCATTAAGATAGTTTAATAATTGAGGAAATTGTTGATGTTGCACAACACCGGTTTGTCTATCGACACAAAACAAGCGACTCGCCGTTCTTTTTTTACTGGGATACTGTGCAATAAGTTCATTCGGTAAAGTAAAAGAAAAATCACTGGTTTTCATAGTCAAGCTGCTTCGCATAAATAACGTTGTCCTTCTTGCCAATCATGCGTGGTCAAAGAACTGCTCGTACAAATAGTGTCTGACTGGCACGCAATCGTTTTATAGTACACAGTATGTATTGTGTTATGGTTTTATATTTAACCTGCATCAGTTTACCCCGTCAGTCTTGCGTTAATTGCACCGCATTTTTAATAAAAAATGCACGTGGTAACCTCTGTATCATTGACTATGTCTGATTTTTGGAATAAATGCCTACCATAGCATCCAATAATTTATACAGCAATTGATTGATACGCGAAAAATCACTTTGCAACATAACATTCGCCTCTTGTATATAAAGGCCATCATCGGCTAAATCATCTAGACAGTGTGTAATTAAATTTTTAACATTTTGTTGGGTAAACTCCATATGGCATTGTAAGCCATACACTTGCTCAGTGAATTGTATCATTTGCCGTGGACAACCCGTACTTTTAGCTAATATAGTAGCACCGATTGGCAAACCTACCATATCGTCATGCCAATGCATCACATCAAAACTTGTGGGCAGTTGTTCAAATAACGGATGCTGCTGCCCTTCGCTGGTTAAACTAACAGGGAAACAACCCACTTCTTTCTGTGGGCTATGTTGCCCTGGCGCGCCCAATGCGTGGCCAATTAATTGTGCGCCTAAACAAATACCTAACAATAATTTTCCGGCGGCAATTGCTTGTTGTATAAAGGCTACTTCTTGCTGCAAATAAGCATAACGCTCTAGTTCTGTTACACTTTGTGGTCCCCCCAAGCTAATGAGAAAATCAAATTCATTCATATTGGGCAATGATTCACCGCGATAAATATTCGTTCCTTGTAAATCGTAACGGTGTTGCTCTGCCCATGTTTTTATGGCACCTAACTTTTCAAATTCTACGTGAATGATGTAATGAATTCTCACTCAATCACCTAGTTATTGATACGCGCAACACCGCTATCCCTTGCCGCTTGTGCCACAGCCGATGAAACACACGCGTTTAAGCGCAAGTCTAGTGGTTTAGGTAAAATATAATCTTTGCCAAAAGTTAATTGTGATAATTGATAAGCCTCTAACACATCTTGTGGAATGGGTTGTTTTACCAAATTTTTAATGGCATGTGTTGCTGCAAGCAACATTTCAATATTAATATCACTGGCTCGCACATCCAACGCACCACGAAAAATAAAAGGGAATGCCAATACATTATTCACTTGGTTAGGGTAATCGCTGCGTCCAGTTGCCATCACTAGATCGTCTCGTACTTGATGCGCTAACGCTGGTTGAATTTCTGGATCAGGATTCGATAAAGCAAATACTATCGGTTTATCTGCCATGCTCGCCAACATTTCACCCGTTAAAACATTCGGGCCTGATACACCAATAAATACATCCGCATTTTGCATAGCTTCTGCTAATGTACGCTTATCGGTATGTGCTGCAAATGCAAATTTGTAAGGATTTAAATCCGTACGTTCGGTATGAATCACACCTTTACTATCAACAAGCAACATGTCTTCACGCAATGCGCCTAGCTGTACTAATAACCGCATGGTAGCAATACCCGCTGCACCCGCTCCCACACACAAAATTTTTGCTGTCGCTAATGTTTTGCCCTGTAGTTCTAACGCATTTAATAGGCCTGCCGCTACCGTCACTGCGGTACCATGCTGATCATCATGCATCACGGGGATATCAAGTTGTTCTTTCAAGGTGCGCTCAATAACAAAACATTCTGGCGCCTTAATATCTTCTAAATTGATGGCACCGAAAGTAGGCGCAATACGCCGCACTGTGCTGATAAATTCTTGTGGATTCGCCGCATCAACTTCAATATCAAACACATCAATATTAGCAAAACGTTTAAAAAGCACCGCTTTTCCTTCCATCACAGGCTTGCTGGCTAAAGCACCAACGTTACCCAAGCCTAGCACAGCAGTACCATTGCTAATGACGCCCAGTAAATTACCTTTGCTTGTGTATTTATACGCATCATTGCTATTTTCAGCAATTTTTAATACCGGTCCGGCGACACCCGGCGTGTAGGCCAACGATAAATCATCTTGGGTTGACGTGGATTTAGTCAGTGCCACGCTGATTTTGCCTGGTGTCGGCTCAGCATGATAGATTAACGACTCTTCTTTCCAATTTCTAGGCATAAGGTTTTCTCATCTGAAAAAGAAAAGGACGTTACATAACGTCCTTTATCTATTAAAAAATTTGATTGTAGCGTTAGTATAGCGTCGCTAAGGTTCTTGTGTTTTCATGTGAAAACATGCTCTCAAGCTCGCTCCAAACTCAAAGAATACGTGTGAGAGCTTCCTCCCGACGAAATCCTTAAAGTAGACGGCAAATGTTGCTTTAACTGAAAACGCCGCCAAATTTATCTTTAAACCGTCCAATACGGCCGCCGGTATCATTTAGCTTCTGCTTGCCTGTATAAAATGGGTGACAATTAGAACATATTTCAATATGTATCTCTCTGCTAGTTGAAGCCGTATTAATTTTATAACCACAGCCACTACACGTGACTTCTACGGATTTATAATCTGGATGAATGCCTGCTTTCATATCAATTCTCTAATGTTATTCATTACATATTGTTTTAATTTATTAGCCAGTAGCTAATGCCCAAAGCGCTCGCCCTAGGTAGCACAAAGGGCGGGGAGTATATCACAGATAAGCAGCTTATTAGCCACGCCAGCTTTGATGATGTCACGGGCACAAAAGAATGCAGTTTACATAGCGGCCACTTCAAAGTATAACTGCCATTCTGATCTATTGCTGAACAGAATGACAATACCACCTAACATCATCCTTACGCTCTAACTATACTAGTTGCCCACAAATATAAAGTTGCCAACGCATAGTTAACCATGTATAGTGGAAAAATCCACACGGATATATTTACCACGATGTAAACTCACCCTGTCTTTAATATCTGTACAGAAAAAAATGGTAGCATGTCAAAAACATCCCTTTTAATCAGTCTCATTTTATGCTTGTTATTTAGTAGCATTTTCTTCTATTATCCACAACTTGATTTAACCAC
>JAESTO010000021.1 GCA_016763565.1 Gammaproteobacteria bacterium
AACGGGTTGACCATGCTCATCCGTTTGATACGTCACCAAACGGGTGTCTAATAAGTCGCGTGCCGCTTCTTCAACTTCTGCTGCACCAGCAACAATTCTTACACCACCAGCTTTGCCTCGTCCACCAGCATGCACTTGTGCTTTAACAACTGTGCGTTCACCGGCTAAACGTTTAGTAATATTGATAGCTTCTTCTGCATTCCAAGCAACTTCCCCTTCGGGTGCTGGAATACCGTATTCGCCAAACAATTGCTTTGCTTGATACTCATGTAAATTCATAGTGACCTCATTTTAGTTTTAGTAAATAAAAAAGTGGCATGTTAAATTAAACACACCACTACGACACACTCTTTTTACAGATCCAATAATAATCTTGCTGGATCTTCCAATAACTCTTTAATAGTTTTCAAAAACAACACGGATCCTTTGCCATCAATAATACGATGGTCATAAGACAATGCAATATACATCATGGGCCGCGCCACAATTTCACCGTTCTCAACAATCGGTCGTTGTTGAATACCATGCATCCCCAAAATTGCGCTTTGTGGTGGATTCAAAATAGGTGTTGCTAATAATGAACCAAACGAGCCACCGTTAGTAATCGTAAAAGTACCGCCGGTCATATCATCCAAGGTAAGTTGCCCTTTACGTGCTTTTTCAGCGTAAGCCTTAATGTTTTTTTCCACATCAGCAAAGCTTAGCTGATTAACATCACGTAACACGGGCACTACTAGACCACGCTCAGTGGATACCGCAATACCCACGTCGTAATAGCCATGATAAATAACATCAGTGCCATCAATCGAAGCATTAACATCAGGAAAACGTTTTAATGCTTCAACAGACGCTTTAGTAAAGAATGACATGAAACCTAAACGGGTACCATGTTGTTTTTCAAATGATTCTTTGTAGCGCGTGCGTAAATCGATCACTGCTTGCAAATTCACTTCATTAAATGTCGTTAACATTGCCGTATTTTGTTTGGCTGCTAATAAACGTTCAGCAATGCGTTGACGTAAGCGTGTCATTGGCACGCGTTTTTCTGTGCGCTCACCAGGTGAAGTCGTGACAACAACCGGTGTGCTGGACACACTAGCTGTCGTTTGTTGTTTTTTGATCGCCGCCTCAACATCTTCTTTAACAATGCGGCCATTTTTACCACTGCCCGTAATGTAACTAACATCAACACCATGCTCCTCTACTAAACGACGTACTGCAGGGCTTAAGGTGTCACTTGCTGAATTTTCTGCTGCGATAGCTGGCGTGGTTCGTACAGTTTTTTCAGGTACGCTATTGCTTGCAACAATACCTTCTTTTAAAATGGCTATCACCGTACCCGCTGTGACGGTTTCACCTGCAGCAATAACAATTTTTTCTAAGATGCCATCAGCAGGCGCCGGAACTTCTAATACGACTTTATCCGTTTCTAAATCAACAATATTTTCATCACGCTCAATCATTTCACCCGCTTTTTTATGCCATGTGGCAATGACTGCATCGACAACTGACTCGGGCAATACAGGTACTTTAATTTCGATACTCATAGTTTTGTTCCTATCATAAAGTTAGTCATTTTTTGGAATATTAATTACACATCCAATGCTTGCTGAATTAATGCCGCTTGGCATTTAGAAAACACTTCCACAGAACCTGCAACAGGAGCTGCAGATGATTGACGGCCAGCATAATGTAATTGTTGATGCTTAGCCAGTGCTGCACGCATATTATGTTGCATGGAATACCATGCACCTTGATTCATCGGTTCTTCTTGACACCACACTATATTTTTCGCTTTACTATAACGTTGCAATTGCTCTACTAATTCTTCTACAGGGAAAGGATAGAGTTGTTCAATACGAATAATCACCACATGCGTTAGCTGTGCATGCTGGCGTGCGTGTAATAAATCGTAATACACCTTACCGCTACACAAGACCACCCTTGTCACTTGAGACGCTTTACTATCTGCAATTTCAGTGACGCATTCAGGAATGACTAACTGAAATTTCCCCGAACTTAAGTCTTCTAAAGTTGATATCGCTAATTTGTGACGTAACAAACTTTTAGGCGTCATAACAATTAACGGTTTGCGTGCTGGACGCAAAATTTGTCGACGTAACAGATGAAACATTTGTGCAGGTGTGGTTGGTATACACACTTGCATATTACGCTGCGCACATAGTTGTAAATAACGCTCTAAACGTGCCGAAGAATGTTCGGGTCCTTGGCCTTCATAACCGTGTGGCAAAAACAAAGTGAAACCAGCAATACGGCCCCATTTCTGTTCGCCAGAACTAATAAATTGATCGATGATCACCTGGGCGCCATTAGCAAAGTCGCCAAATTGTCCCTCCCAAATGACTAAATCTTCCGGTAATGTTGACGAGTAGCCACACTCATAACCCATCACCGCTTCTTCTGACAAAGTAGAATTAATGATATCGACCGTTGCTTGGTCATCACTTAAATTATTCAACGGCATATATCTAGCACTAGTATTCACGTCATGCAGCACTGCGTGACGATGAGCAAAGGTACCACGCTGTGAATCTTGACCAGACAAACGTACACCGTGTTTTTCAGCAGCCAAAGTAGCATAGGCCATTGTTTCTGCATATCCCCAATCAATTGGATGTTCACCTAACATCATACTGCGTCGATCTTGCATCAGTTTATTGACTTGCGGCTGTAATTTAAAATTTTCAGGGATAGTTGTCAATTTTTCACCGAGATTATCAAGCTGTTTACGTGTGACGGAGGTATCAACCACTGCCGACAAATCTTGTTTTAAATACGGAGTCCAATCCGCCTCAGAATGTTGATGACTAATTTTTGATAATTCAACCACCGCTTTACCCGCATCAAGACTATCACGGTAATCATCCGCCCACGCTTTGACTGTTTCTTTACTCACAACACCTTCGTTAATTAATTGATCGGCATAACGCTTACGTGTTGTCGGTGTTTTTTTAATGGTTTGATATAACAAGGGTTGCGTAACCATAGGATCATCGGCTTC
>JAESTO010000022.1 GCA_016763565.1 Gammaproteobacteria bacterium
TTGATGCTGTTGAAACCGGTAACATTAAAAATGCCCAGATTACGACGGATAAACTGGCTGATAACGCAGTAACCGAAGAGAAAATTTTAAATAATGCCGTTACCAGTTCTAAACTAGCAGCGGGTGCAGCATTAAATAATTTAGCTGATGGTAGCATTCCTACTAACAAAATTGCCACCAATGCTATTACGGGAGAGAAATTAGCAGCGGGTGCCGCAATACAAAATATTGCTGATTGTCCTTTAACCAGTGAACATTTAGCTGATTTTGCAGTAATCACCAGCAAATTGGATGATCAAGCCGTGACGACAGTGAAAATTGCCACAGCGGCAGTCACCACCGATAAATTAGCACTGAATGCAGCCTTAGATAATATTCAAGTAGCGTCTATTACCACAGCTAAATTAGCGGACAATGCAATCACGATTGACAAAATAGCCGATGGTGTAGCGCTAGCTAATATAGTGCCTGCAAGTATTGGTAATGACAAATTGGCGGCTGATGCGGTGAACACTATTCAATTGGTTGATAGCTCTGTTGTCGAAAATAAAATTGCTGATGCTGCCGTGACAACCATTAAATTAGCGGATGATAGTGTCACTACCGCTAAATTAGTTGATAGTGTAGTCACAGCGGTTGAATTGGCAAATGATGCTGTCATTGAAGCTAAGATACAAGATGCAGCGGTAACCACGCATAAAATTGCTGATGCCAATATTACGACTGAAAAATTAGCTGATGCGTTGGTGACCACCGTAAAAATTATGGACAGTAATGTGACGACTGAAAAATTAGCAGATGCGTCAGTCACCACCAGTAAATTAGCAGATACGGCGGTGATTAATAGCAAATTGGCTATGGATGCGGTGAGTACTGACAAGTTACAAGATAACGTAGTCACTAACGCTAAAATAATTGATGATGCAATCAGTACCAGCAAATTACAAATTCGTTCAGTGACGCAAGCAAAAGTAGATGTTAATGCTATCGATGCAGTGAACATTATTGATAATGCGGTGACCACGCCGAAAATTATCGATGGTGCTGTGATCAGTTCAAAATTAGCTGCTGGTGCGATTGTCACTGGTGCACTTGCTGATGAAGCCGTCACCACCATTAAAATTGCTGATGGTGCGGTAACAGCCACTAAATTGGCTCCTAACTCTGTGACGACCACCGCACTTGCTGATGAAGCAGTGACTGGCCAAAACATGGCTGATGGTACTGTCACTACGGGTAAGATTGCGCCTAATGCTGTCGTGACAGCGTCATTAGCTGATGAAATTGTCACTTCGGCAAAACTTGCTGATGGTTCAGTTACCACGGGCAAAATTTATCCTAATGCCGTTATTACCGCATCATTAGCGGATGAAGTTGTTACAACAGCAAAACTTGCGGATGGTGTTGTAACAACCGGTAAAATTTCGCCCAATGCGGTGGTGACCGCTTCGTTGTCAGACGAATGTGTCACGACTGAAAAATTAGCGGATGGTGTTGTGACGGTTGGAAAAATTTCGCCAAGTGCCGTGGTTACCAGTGCCTTAGCGGATGAAGCCGTGACCACTGAAAAAATTGCTGACGGTGCAATTGTTACTGGAAAAATTTCGCCCAATGCCGTGGTGACTGGATCCCTTATGGATTCTGCCGTGACAACTGACAAATTAAATGATGCGTCGGTGGTTGCTAATAAATTAGCAATCAACGCTGTGCAAACTGACAAGATTGTTGATGCGGCGGTTACCACAGCAAAAATTGCTAATGATGCTGTGATTACGTCTAAAATTCTTGATAGTGCCATTGTGACAGCAAAAATTTATAATGCTGTAGTTACCGTTGATAAGTTGGCAATAGATTCTGTCAGTACCGATAAAATTATTAACAGTGCCGTCACGACCGACAAGATGAATAATGCTGCGGTTATCAATGAAAAATTGGCCGATGATTCTGTTAGCACTAGCAAGTTGCAAAATGCTGTTGTTACCAACGCTAAAGTTGCTGTCAATGCTGTCAGCACTGGCAATATTCAAGATGCAGCCGTGACTAACGCTAAGGTTGCTGCAGACGCTGTTAATACCGTTAATATTGTAGATGCTGCTGTTACTGAAGCAAAAATTGCGGACAGTGCGGTTACGAGCACTAAGTTATCAACCGGCGCGGTATTAACCGATGCACTGGCTGATAATGCTGTCACAACAATCAAAATTAATGCTAATGCAGTGACCCATGCTAAGTTAGCGAATAATGCTGTTGATACCGACAATATTGTGGATACGTCAGTTACTCTCGCAAAATTAGCCAATATCAGCGTGACACCTTTGGCCAACACCATTCCTGTGGCTGATGCTTTCGGTCGTTTGGATCCCAATCGGTTATCGCATAGTTTTGGGGTTAATGTTACCTTGGTTCATACACAGAATGAATTTGAAGCGTTGTTTGGTGATGGCAGTGTTGAAATAACCATTGCGGCTAATCAAACTATTTTCTTAATGCCGATTGAAAGTACTGCAGCGGCTGATATTACCAAGGGTGCTTGGGGAGGAACAGGAAATAATCCTGAAAACACTTTTAATGGCCGCCCCGCTTATATTTTAAAAAATTCAGTGGTGTTATCTGATAACGTATCAATCAAAGGTTTTAATACCAACAATACCATTATAGTAAAAGGTATTGCTGATATTAAGTTTAAAACGCAAGGCATATTAAGTGCGCCTATTTCTCATATTCAACTTGACGGTTGGACATTTGATGGGCGTGGTAATGTTGATAGCTTAGGTGGAACATTAGCAGGGACTACCAACGGTGGTGCATTTGCTTTACTGCATTGCATCGATAGTCAGATTAATTGCCATATCGTCAATCATCAAACAACCGCTTATGGCGGTGGTATTTTTGGTAGCTCTGGTGATGGAACTACGCAAAGTAGTAGTTGTAATAATCTTGAAATTTATCATGTTAAGCATTGTAAAGCCGCTTATGGTGGTGGTGTTTATGATGTTGATGAATCATCAAGTGTTATTCGTCATTGTCATGCGACGAATGATGGCGGCGGTGCTTATTGGGCTAAAAACTCTGTGATCAAAGTGTTTTATTGTACTGCCGGTGATGAAGGTGGTGGTGCTTATGGCTGTAACGATGGTGCAA
>JAESTO010000023.1 GCA_016763565.1 Gammaproteobacteria bacterium
ACATTTTTTGCCAGTCAACGAATGCATCGACATCTTGATAATGCTCAATCATTGTTCGCGTATATTCACGCGCTAAAAAAATGATATGGCAAGTGGGTTCAAGTTTTTTTATGGCACTCGCTAAAGGTAGTGTTGCCAATACATCGCCCATCTCTGTAATTTTAGTTAAGATGATACGTTTATTTTTTAAATTCATATTCGTGCATGGCTGTGTTAACATTACGGATTTTTAAACGGGCGCAATTTTATCATGAAATCTATTATTCCTACTATTCTAGTGGGCGGAACTGGCAGCCGATTATGGCCAATGTCACGTACAGCTTATCCTAAACAGTTTTTAGCGCTCTTTAGTCAATACAGCCTGTTTCAAGAAACATTGCTACGTGCCCAAGCCATCGCGCCACAACAAGCGCCCATTATTGTTGGCCATGAAGATTATCGATTTATTATTGCCGAACAATTACGTCAACTCAACATCACGGCACAAACTATTATATTAGAACCTATTGCTAAAAACACGGCGCCTGCTATCGCCCTAGCAGCACATTATGCACAACACTATTTCCCCGATGCTTATTTAATGATTTTTCCGGCTGATCACATCATTCAAGATGAAAAAAATTTAGTCGAGACGCTTCAGCATGCGCAACAAGCCATGCACACAGAACAACTACTCACTTTTGGTATTACACCCACACACGCTGAAACCGCATACGGTTACATTGAAGCAGATACGACTGAACGACAACACACGATTTTCCCCGTCAGTAGTTTCACAGAAAAACCTGATAGCAAAACAGCAGCACAATACCTCAGTAACGGTAATTATTATTGGAATAGCGGGATGTTTTTATTTACTGCACACACGTATTTACATGAAATTAAACAGCACTCACCCGCTATGTTTCAACACACGCAATTAGCGATGCAAGAGGCAAGCATCGATCACGATTTTTTACGCCCACAATTATCGGCTATAGATGCTTGCCCTGCCGAATCTATTGATTATGCCATTATGGAAAAAACCACCCAAGCCGTTGTCATTCCTCTAACCACCCAATGGAGTGACATTGGTTCTTGGCACGCGCTGATGGAGCAATTGCCGCATGCTGATCAGCAACAAAATGTCTTGCAAGGCGATGTCCTTACCCATAATGTTAGCAACAGTTATATCCGCAGCAATCATCGCTTGGTTGCCGCTATTGGTGTTAACAATTTAATTATTGTCGATACCGATGATGCACTGTTAGTCATGGATAAAAATGCTAGCCAAGAAGTGAAAATTATTGTTAATCAACTCAAACACGACAAACGCAGCGAAGCAGACATTCACCAAACGGTTTATCGCCCCTGGGGAAGTTATCAAAACCTCATTGCCAATACACAATTCTTAGTGAAAAAAATTACGGTGAATCCGCAGCAGCAATTATCCTTACAAATGCATCATCATCGCTCAGAGCACTGGGTCGTTGTCAATGGCACTGCAACGGTGACGAAAGGTGAAAAAGTTTTTGAGTTAAAACAAAATGAATCTACGTTTATTCCAGTCACCGTCAAACACCGTTTGGAAAATAATACGGCACAACCCTTAGAAATTATTGAAATACAAACGGGTGATAAGCTCAGCGAGGATGACATTGTTAGGTTTGCTGATCGGTATGGTCGAATAGCAACATAGCCACACGTATACTGATTGCTGCGGTTTGATACCCGTTACCGGCAAGCGGTTGACCGCACAGCGCATGGATTGTTTAACAGGCTATAAACACCCTAACATCCTGCTTGAAAAATTGAATTTTTTAATGTTTTCGGTTAGTTTCTATGTCACAAAAATCAGGCGTACACCATTGTTTCTGCAATTCTAGTAGTTTCGCATATTTATAAAACGTACTAATAAAATTACCTAAGGCAATCATAAAACCTGCGCGACCATCCAGAAAACCACCGCGAAAAATATAATTGCGCCAAAAAATAGCTGCACCATGCCATAGCCCTTTGAAGATGCCACCTTTAACGCCTTTTGCTAATAATTTCTCAGCATTCAATGTCGAGTAGCGGTTAGCCTTGTGCAGCATTTGAGCCATATTTTCAAAAGGAAATTGCCAAATTGCTTGTGTCAGTTTAGCGATTTCACCATCGACACGGTAGCCTTCGTGCACCGGCTCTTTTGTATAGTGCATTTTACCCTTGCGGAATAATTGTGGCTGTCGGTAGTCTGGATACCAACCTGAATGCTTAATCCAGCGGCCCAACAAATAATTGCGCCGTGGCATTAAATAAGCAGCCGCTTGACGTTGATTATCTGCACAAATAGCTAAAATTTCTCGCTGAGCTTCAACCGTACAGCGCTCATCGGTATCTAAGCTAAAAATCCATTCATATTGACAATGCGTGATGGCTTGGTTACGTAAATCACCAAAGCCATTAAATGGAATTTGCACCACTTTGGCCCCCATGTCCATTGCCACTTTCACGGTATCATCGCTGCTTAATGAATCAGCGACAATCACTTCATCAACCCAATCAATCACACTGGCAATTGCAGGTTTTAATTTTTCAACTTCATTATAAGTAATAATATAAACAGAAATTTTTGCCATAATCATATATTAATAAGGATAGGCTTCACCAGGAGGCCGTGTTTTGAAACGTCGATGTTGCCACAGATATTGTTCGGGACAACGGCGAATAGCGTGTTCTAAAATGCCATTAGTGCGTGTTGTATCAACCAGATCATTATCCGAGGGAAAGTCTTCGACAATGGGCTGCATTTCTATGACATATTTATTATTTTCACGGAAATAAAATGCAGGGACAATCGGTGTTTTCGTACGGCGCACAAATTTACTCATCGCGGTCACTGTCGCTGCAGGCACGCCAAAAAATGGTGCGAACACACTGACTTTAGGACCATAATCCTGATCAGAAGCATAACAGACGATTTGATTTCGTCGCAAGGCTTTAAACATACCGCGCACATCTTCACGAAGAATAGATTGCGTAATATAACGTCCACGCCGTTGTTGTAACATCCATTCAAATAATGTGTTTTTCTGCGCACGGTACATAATATTAATGGGTATATAAAACGATGTTAACCGCATGCCTAATTCAATGGTAGTAAAATGGCCTGTAAAAATTAACACGCCCTTACCTTGACGGTGTGCTTGATGTACGGAGGCAAAGTCACCATGCTTAACTAAACGACGTAATCGCTGATCGGATCCCCACCACGCCAAGCCGGTTTCTAATAAACCAATACCGACGGATGCGAAACTGCGCCTTAACAAGGCTTCTCGTTTTTGTTCGCTTAGTTCAGGAAAACACAAACGTAAATTAACCGCCGCTATATGCCGCCGTTTGGCCAGTATTTTCATGCCTAGCAGCCCAAACCACGTGCCTAGTTTTAACATAACACGATAAGGCAGCTTTGAACAAGCCCACATAGCAAACAAGGCTATCCACATGGGCCAATGTACCGGCTTCAAAAAATGATACCAACGTTTTTTTAGTAGGGTCGCTTGCTGCGTTAAGCGGTAGTTACTGTATTGAATAGACAAAATTCACCTAGCTGATTAATGATTTATTTTTACGGTATTTCGCCCACATAATAAAAATCGGGATTAATAAAATGATTTCTATCAAACTCGATATCCATAAATTTCTAGCATGTAAAGGAATAGCATACGCTATCCAACATAATTGTGTGGTAAATAACATAAGAAACATTGAAATACTAATGTCTTCGACTTTCTTAGTACGATAAGATTTAATAATTTGTGGAACAAAAGCAACATTGCTTAAAATATTGGCAACAAAGCCCATTGATTCAGTCACAGTAGTCGTGTTCAACGCATGCATCCTCCCGTTATTGTTATAAAGGGGCGTGATGATAAGGAAAATACATGCTGTTGTCTAGGGTAATGGAATATTTATCAATGGTTTTATCTCAATTAAACACTAATCAAGCACATTATCTAAACCATATATCAATTCATTTAATTGCATGACGCTCGCACAAGCTAATAATAGGCCTGGCATAAAGCAGGCACGATGCAACGAATCGTGTTTAATAGTTAAGGTTTCTTGATGGCCACCAAAAATTACTTCTTGGTGTGCAATCGAACCTGATAAACGCAATGAATGAATCGGAATGGTTTCACATACGCCACCGCGTACGCCGGACAATAATTCTTTACGGGGTGTTGCCAGCTGGGTATTTTCTCTCACTGCGGCAATCATTTGCGCAGTTTTAATGGCGGTACCTGAGGGGGCATCTTGCTTAGCAGGATGATGGCGTTCAATAATTTCGACCGCAGGTAAATATTTTGCAGCTTGTTGTGCAAATTTCATCATTAACACCGCGCCCAATGAAAAATTAGGCACAATAATGCCCCCTAATTTTTTTTCTGCACACAGGGTTTGTAACGTGGCAATTTGTCCAGCAATAAAACCTGAGGTGCCAATCACCGGATGCGCACCACTTTTGATAATCGTCAACGTATTTTGATAGGCTGCAGATGCAACCGTTAAATCTACCACCACGTGCGCTTGCGATTGTCGAATGGCTGTGTATAAATCATCTTGCCGCCCTGTTTTCGCAACTAATGCAAATCGTGAGTCAGCAGTGACAGCGTTGACTGCCTCTTGGCCCATACGGCCTGCTGCGCCATTAATTAATACGTTGATCATTGTTTTACGTCCTCAATATGTCCTGTCATCTCTTCGCACCACTATTTAGTGGCATCATCGATGGTTTGCCACAGCGTCACGTCTCCCCGGCTCTCATGCATGGCTTGCAAACGTTGTTGATGGGCCATTAATTCTTGTTGAGTGGCTTTAATGACCACTAAATCATCTGGATTATGTTGTGCATGGTCTATAGATTGCTTTGACGTTGCTGCGCTACCGTTATGCTGTTCATCCGCGAATAAACTATCTTGTCCGGTGGTCATGGCTAAATAAGTCAGCGCTAATAATTGAGCATCGAGTAAACCGCCATGTAAATCACGACCCGTATTGTCTACTTCATAACGTTTGCACAAGGCATCTAAGCTGTTACGTTGACCCGGATGCAACGCACGTGCCATCGCTAAGGTATCGAGTATCTGACAATATTTTTCAATTTTGCCTAATTTAGTGCGTAATAATTTAAATTCATGATTGATAAAACCAACATCAAACGGTGCATTATGAATAATTAATTCTGCGCCCTTAATAAACGTTAGAAACTCATCAACCACGTCAGTAAAATAGGGTTTGTCTTGCAGAAAGTCGCTGGTAATACCATGTACTTTTTGTGCGCCGGGATCAATCTCACGTTGTGGATTGATATATTGGTGATAATGCTGCCCGGTTAAGCGACGATTAACTAATTCCACACAACCAATTTCAATAATACGGTGGCCCTGCTTAGGGCTTAGACCGGTAGTTTCTGTATCTAATACAATTTGTCTCGTCATTTATACTCCTCGATTATTTACATTTCATCAATGGCACGATTGGCTAAGGCATCGGCCTGTTCATTGCCAACATGACCGCTGTGGCCTTTTACCCACTGCCAATCAATAGTATGACGTTGTATGGCGCTATCTAATGCTTGCCATAAATCAACATTTTTCACCGGTTTTTTGTTAGCTGTGCGCCAGTTACGTTTTTTCCAATTGATTATCCACTGGGTAATACCGTTGCACACATATTTAGAATCTGTCGTTAGCACCACACGACAAGGGTATTTTAAATGCACCAAAGCGTGAATCACGGCGGTTAATTCCATGCGATTATTTGTGGTGTCCTTTTCAGCGCCATATAATTCTTTTTCTTGATGGCCGCAACGTAATAAAGCGCCCCAGCCACCTGGACCTGGGTTGCCACGGCATGCGCCATCGGTAAAAATTTCAACGGTGTGTTTCATGGCGACAAACGTGTGAAGAGGCTAAACCAGCAGCGGGCATAAAGTTGATTTTACGTTTTCGCCACCGTGTTTTTAAGGGTGTCACCGTCGTCATATGCTTTTTAGCGCAAATCATAAAACCATTCGCACAAAAAGGCCAACAATAACGTCCTAAAAAATTTATAGCCGACGTATACGCAAGTAAGGGTGAAAATGAATAATGCTGCCGCTGCGTAATAAAAAAATCAGTATTCCTCAGGTGTTGGACCGTTTGCATTTTATTGCGGTATTTTATGTGTGGCCATCGGCAGCATCTGTCTAATAATTTATGCAGTGTTAGCCATGAATAACGGCGACGTCCGCTAATAATGATCAGGCCGTCGGAGCGTAATACACGATGAATAGACGCTAATAGTTTCTCAGGAACAGGAAAATCATCCAATATGTGTGACACAATAATATAGTCCATACTGTCATCGGCATAGCTCGCGAGGCAATCTATCTCTTCATCCAATTGTGCCGGACTAACTGAATAATATAAGGGTTGCGCGCAGCGCTGTTTTAATTGCTGTTGATAAAATTCGACAG
>JAESTO010000024.1 GCA_016763565.1 Gammaproteobacteria bacterium
AAATTATCTGCCCATTGTTCTGGTCGTTTTGTTGTTGCAATCATGTCTACCGTCAATGAATGCATCGCATGATTTGGCACCGGTTATTGATTTGCGCGCGATGCAAGCTAAAAATAAGGGCTACTATGTTGTACAGCCTGGTGACACTATTTATTTTGTTGCTTGGCGTTTAGACATGGATTACTTACATTTAATTGAAGAAAATCATCTTAAATCGCCATACCAATTGCAGGTTGGACAACAGCTGGTTGTTGCTAAACAGCAACCTCTTGTGACAATCAAGCGACCATTAACTGTGCCTAAAAAGAAATCCATCTCTCGACATAACGCCACTAAGGCGATTGACCCTTATGCAGTTCATCGTTGGCATTGGCCCACGCAAGGTAAAATTATACGTGCATTTTCAACCCATAATAAAGGCATTAATATTGCGGGTAAAAAAGGGCAGAGCATTGTTGCAGCCGCTAACGGTAAAGTGGTTTATAGCGGTGAGGGATTACCCGGTTATGGCAAATTACACATTATTAAAAACAATCGAAAATATTTAACGATTTACGCCCATAATCAAACCTTATTGGTTCATACGGGACAATGGGTTAAAGGCCAACAATCTATTGCTTTAATGGGAGATAGTGATGCCAATAGGGTAATGCTACATTTTGAAATTCGCCGTTATGGTAAATCAGTGAATCCTGTACGCTACTTAAATTCTCAAGGACGATGAGGTTTTTTTAATGATGAAAGATAGTAACAGCAAACCATCTCGCGATACGTTCGATCCAACAGCCATGTATCTCAAAGAGATTGGTTTTAAGCCATTGCTCAGTGCCGAAGAAGAAGTGATGTATGCTCGCCAGGTGCAGCAAGGTGTTCAACAAGCTAAACACAAAATGATTGAATGTAATCTCCGTTTGGTGGTTAAAATTTCTCGTCGTTATTTACACCGTAACATGCCTTTTATTGATTTAATTAGCGAGGGTAATCTAGGACTGATTCGTGCTGTAGAAAAATTTGATCCTGAACGTGGTTTCCGTTTTTCAACGTATGCAACATGGTGGATTCGACAAACAGTTGAACGCAGCATTATGAATCAAGCCCGCACTATTCGATTGCCTGTACATATAGTTAAAGAATTAAATACCTATATGGTTGCGGCACGCAAACTTATTCAAGAAGAACATAACCTTGAGCCATCTGCTGAACAGATTGCTCAAGCCGTAGGTAAGCCTACAGAAAAAGTACAAAAAGTTATGGGCCTTAATGAAAAAATTATTTCAGTGGATGTGGCTTACGGTAGAGACAATGATAAACCACTCGTTGACGCTTTGGCTGATGAAAATGAAAATAATAATCCAGCGCAACAATTATTGAGCGAAGACGTACAAAATAGCCTTGAAGAATTGATTGGCCAACTGAGTGAAAGACAACAAGAGATTATTTGTCGTCGTTATGGCTTGCAAGATTATAATCCAGCAACGCTTGCTGAAGTTGCCAAAGCGCTTGGTCTAACCTCCGAACGCATTAGACAATTGCAACGTGAAGCATTGATGGAGTTGCATGGTTTATTTAAAGAACACGGTTTGCCTGTCGATATTTTGTTAAAAGAATAAGACCATGGCCATTGACGACGTGTAACGTAACGTTACATTGGGCCTAGCTTTAATTTTAACGTAATGGATGCCCGCTGGAGTCAGTTACATCATTCTTTTTAAAATATTGTCTTTGTTGATAAAATGATGCTTTAGTGCAGCTAGTAGGTGTAGAATAATGAGTATACCTAATACCCAGATAGCCGTGGTATGAATCTGGTTAGCAGTCATTGCTAATGCTTTGCTATAAGGGATGCCTGGCATAGCAAGGGTAAACCATCCCCAAAAACTTGGAGAATAACCCGCCGCAGTTGACATGATCCAGCCACTGATAGGCACAATCAGTATTAAAAGATAAAGTAATCCATGAACTAAACGAGCGGCTAAGCGCTCAGCAAGCGACATGGTATCAGGCCATTCGGGTTTAGGATTGACGAAACGCCACAAGATAAAAATAATAGCTAAAGCAATAACGTTAACCCCAATGCTTTATGATAAAAGAGGATTGTGTTGCTAAGTGGCTTAGCAGCATAGTCGTGAACGAGGCCTAAACTAATTTGGCACACGATAGTTAAAAATAATAATCCATGCAATAATTTGGTGATAATGCCATAACGATTAGCCGTATTTTTTAAAGACATGCTATTGTTTCTCCTTAAGTAGATAATTTGTACTGTAATTCGGTCAGTGACAGTATGGGTTGACTGTGGATATTAATGCCAAGTTGTTTGCTGATTTCAGAGTCAAGAAATAATCCCTTGATCACTTGCTCACCACTATCCGCATTAGTTTGAGAGACGAGTGCATAGTGTTGTTTAAGCGATAGCAGCGTACTAACAACATGGCCAATTTTTGCTGGAAGCAAGTTATCATAATCAATCGCGACTAAGTCTTTTATTGGGGTCATGATATGTTTGATTTTAATTTTTTTGCGTTCGATACGCAAGGTTTCTTGCAGTTTGACCGGTTTGGCACCCAAAATGTCTGTGAGTGTAATAATGCCAATGAGGCAATCAGTCTCATCAGTTACCAGCATAACGTGTAATAAGCTATTCTCCATCTCTACACGAGCATCATTCATGCGACGATCTTGTTCAATGCTTAAGGGTTTGACATGCTCAAAATTAATCATCGCATCAAAAGCGGGATCATCCAAGTGTACGAGTTCAGGCAATTGTTTGGGAGCAATGAAATGATTACACTGGTTAAGTGAGTGGGTCAGTAAAATAGAGTAATCTTTAGCCATTGGGTTTTTCCCTCAATATTAAGATGTTCTGAATTATAACACTATTTATTCATTAACCGCTTGATGTAAGATGTGTTTTTCAGTAGACTTCAGTGGCTAAAATTGTTAATTTTTAATCAGAGGAAAACACATGAGAAAATTTTTTTCATCTTATAAAGCATTCATTGCTGGATTACTAATCGGTGCAGCAGCATTGGTTATGGTGGCATGTAATGCAGATAATCAACATAAAACGACGACCAACGTGGTAGAGAAAAATGGTTTAGTCAGTTTGCAAAAAGTGATGCAAAATGCACCTAAACTATTAAGTTTACAGAAAAAATTCCAAGCACAAAGTGCTACTTTACAAAAACAAGCACAAAGCTTATTCATGCAGCTACAACATGAAAAATCAGCCTTAGATAA
>JAESTO010000025.1 GCA_016763565.1 Gammaproteobacteria bacterium
ATTTTTTATGCAAGCGGGTTTGTTATTAGTGGATTACAAACTAGAATTTGGTCGATGTAATGGTCAGTTAGTATTAGGTGACGAATTTACGCCTGATGGTTGTCGTATTTGGGATGCGCAAAGCAAAAAGAAATTAGACAAGGATCGTTTTCGCCGTGGCCTAGGTGATGTCACGGCCGGTTATGAAGAGGCTGCTCAGCGTTTGGGAATCCCATTATCTTATTAAATTAATGTATTTTTAATCGGGTAAACTCTAATTTTTAATTGAAAATGTATTAAAAAAACTTGAGTTCGAATATTTTTTGTGCTACGCTCTAATAAAAATAATAAAGAGGGTACAACAATGAAAACGATCCTATGCATTTTTACAAGTATATTGATATACTTTTTTTCTTTTACCACTTTTGCGAGCCAAGTGAGTTCGCTTGCTCAAGTGAGTGATCTTCTACAGCTCGATACAGCTATCAACAATCCCGCTATTAAAACTATCCAATTAACTAAGAACATTATTATTTATCATTCGAAAACATTATTGCCCGGGCAAACTCTTACCGGAAAATATCAAGGTACGGTTTATGCCTTAATTTTAAAGTACGATAATACATCTACATTACTTTCATCATCAGCTTTACGTGTTACACAAAATAATACGATTAAAAATATCATTCTTAATTATGATAATAGAGGCAATGTATTATTTAATGATCGCGCATTAATCAGTAATTATTATGATGTTCATTGTGAAAAAAATAATGGTTGCCTAAATGTGGGTAATCTACAGATTGAACACGTTAAATTTATTGGTGCCGGGATTCGCATTGAAGTGCAGGATCAATCACAAACATCGCATATTATTATTAGAGATAATCAATTTAAGATAGACACACGAATTAATTTTCCTGTTTTATTAGAGGCTAGAACAGCTAGCACAATCACCATTGATAGTTTTCAGGGAAATCAATTGAATATACATGCTGCTACTAGTGGTGCTATTAGCAATATGGCACTTGGCGTAGATAGCCATATTATCTATACTAGCAATCTTGGTGGTAATAATAAAAATACACGCAATATTATTAATATTACCGGAAACCATAAGAAACATCCCTTTCCTTTTGTGCTAACTGCCGGTATTTATAATTATAGCTCGGGTAATAATAGCTCCGTTAAATTTATTGATAGTGGCATTAGTTATAATACAATTAGCATTGTGAATACTGAACGTAATGCCAAGATACATCTTAGTGGCATCAAAAACAGGGTGAGACATGGTGGCAGTATTCTTCTTGAGAATGGCATCGTTAATAATAATATTAGAGTGCGTAATAAATTTATAGGAAATGATGCCTATCCTTTTCCTCCGTCTGGTTCCGTTTCACAGGGTATTTCTAATGAAAATTTTGAGGGTAAAATTATTATTGGTAACGCCAAGCAAGCACTTGCTAATAATACCATTAATATATCAGGCACGTCTGGGGAATCTGCGGTCATCAGTAATCAATTTAATAAAGCTACTAATAGCCGCATTGTTTTTGTTGGTGATGTCATTAATAATAAAATGACGCTTGCAGCAAAAAATACGGCCGCGATTATTCATAATGATGCAGCTGGCTTTCAACAAAATAATAAAATTATTTATCGCGGTTTGATTAGAAATAATAGTTTTCAAGTTGTACAAGCCATTATTGGTAGCAATACTAGCCGTCAACAACCCTTAGTTATTAATAGTATTTTAAATCAGCCAATAAGTGGGAATGCTATAATTTTTGCTAGAATCAGCAAGAAATCGATTATTGACAATAATCATTTTTTAATAACAGGAAAAATTATTATTGATGATAAAGTCGATGGTGGAAAAATTAAGTATCGATAACAGAATTTTTTATCGATGAGTGCATGACAATAAAGTGCGATAAAATTATCTGCTAGTTCTTTGTTGTATTAGGTTTCCGTATCGTATGAAGAACAAGCATTCTTAGATGGACTTGTGGAACAGCTCTGTGCTATCACTAACGATTGGAAAATTATTGATGAGCACTGTCATAGTTTACCCGTCGATGAGGTGGATAAATTATGTTTACGTGACTCGCAAGCCATGCGTGGTTATTGGCAAAATCTAGAAGAGACCGCACAGGTATTGACGAAAAAGTGTTACATTGTGCGCTACGAGAAACGAGCAGTCGATAGTCGAGTAGCTTATTTCTTTCCGGAATTCATTTTTTGGAAAGACTACAATCTACATGCATCGGATCAGGCGCAGAGCTCAGTCCAATTATCACTTGCCGGCTGATACGTTTCTATTGCTCCCGTTGCCAAATTAAAATACCAAACATGTAAAAATAATTGTTGTGCAGCTACACGTTGCTTAATCCAGGGGAAAGTCAATAAATTATTTAATGATATACCTAACGATTTTTTTTCACAGTGATATGCTTGTTGGTCAAGGGAGCAGTGAGGGTACTGCTGTAAAACGTGTTGTTTGGCAGGTATGGCAATATCCATCCACGCGTTAATGAAATTAGAGGGACTTCTTTCTTCGGGTGCTTCGATTAAAGCGCGTATACCGCCGCAGTGGCTATGCCCAAATAAAATAATATCGCTGACACCTAAATTTATCACGCCAAATTCTAAGGCTGCACTGGTGCCGTGGTGCTGTGGATTTGCACTGAAGGGTGGTACTAAATTAGCAACATTGCGTACTACAAATAATTCACCGGGTTTGCATCCGGTAACAATCGCCGGATCTACGCGTGAATCACAACAAGCAATGGCCAATACTTTAGGTTTTTGACCGTCTTGGACTAAATTATCAAATGTTTTTGATTGTTCAAAATACTGTGATTTAAATTGTTTATAGCCGGTGATTAAAGAAGCGATGGCTGAGCCTGTGGGGAAGTTAGTGTTAGTCATATCTTTTTTTCCTAAAATTTTGCGGTGATTGGATAGCGTCGATCGCGGCCAAATGCGCGTGGCGTAATACGAATGCCCGGCGGTGCTTGACGGCGTTTATATTCATTACGTTTAACTCTCTGTACAACTTGTGTAACCATTTCATTATCAAAACCTGCATTAACAATATCATCAATACTTTGATCTTGTTCAATGTAACGTCGCAAAATTTCATCGAGTATTTCATAGGGGGGCAAGCTATCTTGATCTTGCTGATTAGGTGCTAATTCTGCTGAAGGTGGTCTATTAATGACTGCTTGAGGAATAGCGGGTTTAATCGTATTGTAATAATTTGCTAGCTGATAAACGGCTGTTTTTGGTACGTCTTTTAATACGGCAAAGCCACCCGCCATATC
>JAESTO010000026.1 GCA_016763565.1 Gammaproteobacteria bacterium
AACCTATGAGGGCACTCACGATATTCATACCTTAATTTTAGGTAAAGCACAAACTGGCATAGCAGCATTCTAGAATTTACGCTTACAAGTAGGGTGGGGTGATGCTTCACGACCATTGCGTTAAGAGCCTACGCATTAAAGAATAGGCGTCTTAGTTTGTTTGGGGAACAATAGTGTTTATTTATTACATGGCTCGCCCTACACTACAGGCTTAACAAGAAGCAATGCAAGCGCCGACCTTCAGATTAAAGTATTTATGATAGACGAGCAACGATACATGCAGCAAGCGTTAAACTTAGCGAAACAAGCTGCGCAACAAGGCGAAGTGCCCGTAGGCGCTGTTGTCGTATTAAATGATGAAGTTATTGGTAAAGGTTTTAATCAACCCATTAGCTGCCATGATCCCACAGCGCATGCCGAAATTATTGCGCTACGTGACGCTTCTCAACATATCGCTAATTATCGTTTAATTGACGCTGATCTTTATGTGACATTAGAACCTTGTGCAATGTGTGCTGGCGCCATGATTCATGCACGGATTAAGCGCGTTATTTTTGGTGCACATGACCCAAAATCTTCAGCTAAAGTTGTGTTTGAATCCGCATTAACGCATAAATTAAATCACACCATAGCTTGTCAAGGTGGTGTGTTGCAAAATGACTGTTCGGCAATCATTAAAAATTTTTTTCAAAAAAAACGTTAATTTGTTGGCAAGCCCACTCCACGGCCAAGTGGCGAACATTATCACGAAAAAAATAAACGGATTTAGTCTGTTGTTTGCCAGAGATGCTAATACGCACAGTAGTTTGCGCGGGTGGACTATTACCTTGCCAATATTCAGCTAAGCCGGTAATAATAATATCTGCTTGCTCTGATTCGCCAACAAACTGTAGTTTTTCAATAGTATTTGGTTTTAATAACGTTGCTTTTAATAGACCACCTGTTGCTTGATCACAAATAACTAACATTTTTTTGGCGTTGCTTAAATTTTCTTGTAATTTTTCTGAGGCTGGAATGTTTTCTTTGCTAATTAAAAATTCTTCTATAATTGGCGTGGCTAATTGAGCACATTGTTGCAAAATTTTCTCATTATTAGCCCACACTTTAAATTCAAGATACGGGTAATCAGCACGATAGCCCGTATGACAATCCAAATGTTGTAAAGTATTATCCAGCTTTTTTGCGATTTCTCCTTCACTGCAGTCCAGTAACAGCCAATGTAATTTAGGTTGTTTACGATGTTGGGGTAATTGCGCTAAGGCATAGTTTTCCAGCATGGGCAAACATTCATGTGGCGGGCCTGGCAACATAAATATTTTTTTCTGTTGATAGTTGAGCATACAGCCAGCAGCAGTGCCCTGTGGATTAGGGAAAATGGTTGCATTTTCCGGGAAGTAAGCTTGTTGACGGTTAGATTCATCTATTTCTAAGGTAACTGATGATAGGCGATCAACAATGGCTTGCCAACTCACTGGGTCAAATATTAACTTTTGTTCAATAGCATCAGCTAAAGCGAAACGGGTTAAGTCATCAGACGTTGGTCCTAACCCTCCGGTTAAAAAGATAACGTCATTGTCAATCAGTGCCGTTTGTATCGCTTGGCAAATAGTGGGTCGATCGTCAGCTACGGTCATTTGCTTATTAATCACAAAGCCATGTTCAATCAATTGTCGTGCAATGGCAGGGCCCGTGGTATTAATAATGTCACCTTGAATTAGTTCATCACCAGTAGCAATGAGAGCAGCATGCAATGTTTTCATAAAGCTAACGTCCTTCTTTCTTTGATTTTAATCCCTAACATTATATACTTAATTATCTTAACCCTGGATAACAAACGATACAATATGACCGCTTTGGACGATTTACAACATTTACCGACTTGCGCAGGTGTATACCAAATGTTTGATATTGAGCAACAATTGATTTATATCGGCAAAGCCAAAAATTTACGCAAGCGAGTTAGCAGTTATTTTTCTCAACATAACAGTAGTGCTAAAGCACAATTATTAGCAAAGAAAATATGTGATATTCAGACCATTATTACCAGTACAGAGAAAGAAGCTTTGCTACTAGAGCACACCCTAATTAAAAAGCATCGTCCTCGCTATAATATATCCTTACGTGATGATAAATCATATCCCTATATTTACCTAAATAGCCAACATGCATTTCCCAACCTCATGTCGTATCGTGGTATGCGGCATCGTCCCGGTCGTTATTTTGGTCCCTATCCACATGGTGGCTCGGTGAATGAAACTTTACAATTGTTACAAAAGCTTTTTAAAATCCGCTCATGTCGCGACAGTTTTTTTAAACATCGTTCTCGCCCCTGTCTGCAATATCAAATCAAACGTTGCAAAGCCCCCTGTGTTGATTTTATTAGTAGTGAAGATTATAGTCATGATCTTGCACAGGCAATATTATTTCTTGAAGGTAAAAGTCAAGAAGTTATTACGAATGTTGCAGAAAAAATGGAGCAAGCAGCGGAGCATTTAGAGTTTGAAAAAGCACAAGAGTATCGAGATTTAATTCGTGATTTACGACATGTGCAACAACAGCAACACGTTGTTACCGGCTATGCAGATGCTGATATTATAGCGATAGCAACGCAGGGCAGGTTAGCCTGCATCAATTATATGATATTGCGCGAAGGTCAATTAACAGCACAATATAATTTTTTCCCACAATTGCCTAGTAGCACTGATCATCAAGAAATTTTATCCGCATTTTTATCGCAACATTACTTATCTGCGACGACCATTTCCAAGGAAATCATTATTGCACAAGCCGTGTTGGAGCAGCAAACATTGCAAACGGTTTTAAGTGAGCAAGTGAAACACAAAGTTATTATTACCATACCCAAGCGTGGTAAAAAATTGCAATGGTTATCCTTGGCTAAAGCCAATGCAGAACAAGCGTTACAACAAAAATTATTAGCACGCGCATCGCAGCAACAGCGGATGCAAGCATTGCAAACCTTATTGCAGTTGCCACAATTGCCACAACGCTTAGAATGTTTTGATATTAGTCATACCATGGGAGAAGCCACCGTTGCCTCATGCGTAGTCTTTAATAATGAAGGGCCATTAAAAAGTGATTATCGACGTTTCAATATTGAAGGTATAACAGCTGGTGACGATTATGCTGCATTGCATCAAGCGTTAACCAGGCGTTACAAAAATACTGAGCACTTGCCTGAGGTATTAATTATTGACGGTGGTAAAGGGCAACTAAAGCAAGCTCAGGAGGTGTTAACTGAATTACATATTGATAATATTGTATTGTTGTCTATTGCCAAAGGCAGCAGTCGTAAAGCCGGCCTAGAAACCATCTGGCGTGCGAATACATCGCAAGCATTGCTAATGGATGAATACCCATTAGCATTTACCTTGTTACAACACATTCGTGATGAAGCGCATCGCTTTGCAATTAGTGCTCATCGGCAACGACGAGATAAAATACGCAAGCAATCCATTTTAGAGAGCATTACCGGTGTTGGTGCAAAACGTCGTCGGGAATTATTGCGACATTTCGGTGGGTTGCAGGGTGTGCAAATAGCGAGTGTAGCAGAGCTAGTGCAATTGCCTGGAATTAACAGCACGTTAGCCCAAAGAATTTATGATACACTTCATCAGACATCTTAAATTAGCATCTGAAATATGTATAAACATATACCAAATTTTTTAACGCTATCGCGAATTGCTATAATTCCAGTCGTTATCGTAATATTTTGCCTGCCTTGGCAATACAACCATATCGTTGCTGCCACATTATTTTTGTTGGCATCCATCACCGATGGCCTTGACGGCTACTTGGCACGGCGTTGGCAAGTCGTTAGTCAGCTTGGTGTATTCCTCGATCCTGTCGCTGATAAGTTATTAGTATCATCCGCTTTGGTGTTGTTAGTTGCTCAACATGCCTATTATTTGGCAATTCCGGCCTTGATTATTATTGGTCGCGAAATAGCTGTCTCAGCATTGAGAGAATGGATGGCAGAGTTGGGTAAACAGGCCAAAGTTAAAGTAACCCAAGTGGCCAAAGTTAAAACGTTTATTCAAATGTTAGCCATTACATTATTGTTGGTAGACCAAGAGTTTGTGACAACAGCGGGTTATGTTGCTCTTTATGTGGCTGCCATTTTAACTTTATGGAGTATGGCTATTTATTTAATGATTGCTTGGCAAGAGTTAAATAAATCTACTACCAAACCGTTAGATGTAGATAAAAACACTTGACAAGTTAACCAGAGAGGTTAAAATACCCAACTCTTTTTATCCGCTAGCAATGATCGAAATAGCAGTGCTCGGATACTTTTAGCGGGAATAGCTCAGCGGTAGAGCACAACCTTGCCAAGGTTGGGGTCGCGAGTTCGAACCTCGTTTCCCGCTCCAATAATTTTCTTTGAATCAATAGTTTACGTTATACATAAACAAAAATTTAGAAAATAAAAAAAGCCGCATGAACAAGGTTAGTGCGGCTTTTTTTATTGGTGTGAAGAGGTATTTTGTTACCTGTCATTAACATCTCCAGTACGATGTACGCGATGTTGTTCTAACCAAGCCTCTAGGTCATCTTTTAAATAAAGAATATTGCGGCCGACCTTTACAAAAGGTGGCCCAGGTATTCTGCCATCACGAAAACCATTCATGCGATCTTGACTTAAAAATATGCGGCTCATGTGTTGCCCCAACTTCAGCTAAAGATAGTTGGCTCACTGTTGTGTGATACTTGCCACGGCGGATCCAACCTGCCAAGGTGGAGGAAGGAATATTCAGCTTAAAATGCGTTTTTGTCGTGCCTCAAAACAAAGCCCTTTGCCAAGTTCCAATAAAAAAAATTCCAATTTATCAAGCAATGCAGATTCAAGGTGATTTTCGTCCATTACTTCATGTGATTTTAAGTCTGAAAATTCAAAGATACATGGATCGCGGATAGTTGAGTTAATGTCGTGTGTTAATGTATTTTTATGGACTAACTCAGCGAGTTTGTTTGTGCCATGAGATAAGCCAGAGCGTTCATAATATAGGGTGTTAATTTGTCGTTTGAGCTCTCTTACTGCCCAATTGCCACGGACACATTCAGTTTCGTAGAAACGACGTTTGATAGATTCTTGTATTTTAAGTAGTTGAAGAAAATGGCTGTAAGATAACTGGGTCACTAACTTTTCTGATAGAATATTGGACAATGTTGCGTTTTGCTTGCTGTTTTTTAATTGACACGACGGTGCTGGTTTAGCATTGATATGATTATTTGGTAATTAGGCAAACAGTGTTTTTGCCTAATGTTTAAGAGGCGATGATACAGTTCATACCTTAATTTTAGGAAACGCATGCTATGTACACTAATATCGTAGGCAAATATCTTCTTCGTGGCCCATATAACACTCCGATTAGTCAAGGTCTAAATGTATATGATGGCGCCCACCTACAGCATTTCAAGCAAGATTTACAAATAAATCCACAGGCCTTCGCTGACTTTACAACTTTGGAACTTTCAGGCTGTTATGAAACGCTCGACAATCTTGACTTTTTAAAGCACCTGCCTCATCTTAAAACACTTAATCTTTCTGGATGCAGCAAGATTAAGCACTGGAAAGGATTAAAGTGTCTCAGCCAACTTAAAACACTCTCCTTGTATGGCTGTAAACAAATTCAAGATGTCAATTTCCTGAACGCTCGGCTGCCACAACTCGAGGAATTAGATTTGGGAAAAACATCTATCAAAAACGCCCAATCTTTGCGGCACTTTACCCACCTTAAGTTGCTGGATTTGCATAACTGCAAAAACTTTGAAGATGGCAAAGATTTGCGACACCTTACTCAACTTAAGCAGTTACATATGACCTATTGTAACAATCTTCGCGATTGGCACTTTCTCAAACAACTGCCACAACTCACTAGCTTATGGACTATGGAGTCTAAACACGTTAACTATGGCGATTTCCTCAGCCAATTAAATCAACTCAATGAGCTTTTCGTCGGGGATTCACATGACGACATAATGGCTCATGCAATCAAGAGGCGTTATCGATTAATCGCTGTTTGTGCAGACGCATATGATAATAAAAAATCTATACTTATGCAGGGCCAATACAACCAACAGTGTGCCCCTAGTATTGAAACGGCTCAACTCATTGCCTTAAAACAAACCATTCAACACCGCTGTTTTCAACATTCATCA
>JAESTO010000027.1 GCA_016763565.1 Gammaproteobacteria bacterium
AATCATTTGACGGAACAATCATTGCTACACCCAGGACAGATGTTAGTGATCCATCGATAATAATCATGGACGCTAATAGGGGGGCGATGTTAAATCTGCCCCTATATACGATAAAAATTTTACAGGTAAAACTTCAAAAAAAAAATCCATTTTTTAGCCTAGGGGCTCAATCTATTTATCAAAGGTTATCCTTCGAGCGCCAACACTTAACCTCGACTAATTCCTGAGCTAAATAAGCCAGCGCCATTTTATAACCATCGATCGTTGGCAAATCAATAATTTTCCAACATTGTTGTTGTTCATCAACTAAGGCTTGATTAGCTTGTCCATTAGCTAAGGTGGTTGGCAACGTATTTAAGTTAGCAAATACACCCTGACCAATCGCTTTAATATACGCTTCTTTGCGTGTCCAACAATGAAAAAAAGCTGAACATTGTTGTGACTCCGGTATACGTAATAAATATTGTTGTTCTTGTTGGGTAAATACATGCTCACTAATCAATTGTCTATCCGTTCGACGCAAGTTATACTCAACATCAATGCCTAGTGGCGAAACGTAGCTCACGGCTATGATTAATTGTTCTTCTGCATGCGATAAATTAAAGTATAACGGCTCATTAGCTAAATAGGGTTTGCCATATTCACCATATTGGAATACCAATGGTTGTTCAGGTAAGTATCGCGCCAACAATTCACGCAACATGCCACGTGCGACGATAAAACGCTGTTGTGGTAATACTACACAAAATTTATCCGCACGTTGTTGTTCATCAATCGATAATAAAGAATAGTAATATTGTTGCTGTTCTTCGCTCACGACTAATGAAGCTAGCCATACATGTATGTGTGTTGCTGATAATTGAATTGTATCAGGGGGGGATTGCCAATGAAAAGGAATATGCATCATTTCTTAACTGTAAAATAGCTCGCGTGATTTCAATGGTTTATGATTTAGCAATTCAGCAAAGGCTTTACGCATTAATCGTTTAGCATCTTTTAACGTTTCAACACAAGAAAAATCGTGATGATGTAGTGCTAATAAGCTTTTGCCTAAAAAAGCATGGCGAACATGTGCTTGGCTTGTTGCTAATAATACAGGCCCCTGATCGAGAATCACATCGTACCACTGATCATCTTGTACGGGCTTGCTACTATGGGCTTCATGCATTAATTGTAGGCCATAGCCTAAATCACTTAATAAATTTTTTTCGAAAATGCGCAGATTTTCTTCAGACGTATTTTTTTCTGAAAAATATTGCAGCAGTACTTTATAACGATGATAAAGCTCGATATAAGAATCATCTGTTTTTAACAAACGCACTAATAGTTCATTGATATAAAAACCATATAACAATGATCGGCCAGTGAGTCGTTTGTTGACATCACTGATTTCAATGGCACGAATACTCACTAAATCGCTATTCCCTCTGCGTGACCACGAAATTAATAGTGGCGCAAACACCTGCACGGTTGTCTGATTTTTTTTACTGCGTGCACCACGGATAACACCATTAATCCGTCCATAGTTTAAAGTAAAAAAATCGGCTAATAAGCTAGTATTACGGTAAGGCCGTGAGTGGAGGAGATAAGCCGGTTCAAGCTGAACAATATTCATTAATCATCATATCCTAAGCTACGAACAGCACGCGCATCATCGGACCAATTATCTTTAACTTTCACCCACAGTTTCAAAAAAACTTTATTACTCACTAATTTTTCCATATCAAGCCGCGCTTGTGTCGCTATTTTTTTTAATCGCTGGCCTTTTTTGCCAATAATAATAGCTTTTTGTGAATCACGCTCTACCCAAATAATGGCACTGATGCGGATAATTTTTTCTTGTTCTTGATAAAATTCAATTTCTACCGCGGCCGCATAGGGCAGTTCTTGCCCCGTTAAACGCATAATTTTTTCACGAATTAATTCAGCCGTTAAAAAGCGCATGCTTCTGTTGGTTAATTCGCTTTCATCAAAAGCGTGGCTTGCTACCGGCAATAAAGATTGAATAACACGCTCTAATCTCTCAACATTTTTACCCGTCTTAGCTGAAAGTGGAATAATTTCAGCAAAGGTCATTTTTTCTTCTAATGCTTTGAGCACTGGCAATAGATCATCTTTTTTTACTACGCGATCAATTTTATTCACGGCGAGAATAACCGGTACGGTTAGCGTTATTAATAGTTCTAGAACACATTGGTCCGCTTCTTGCCAAGTAGCCACATCAACAATAAACACCACACCATTAACATCATAGAGCGATGAAAGGGCCGCACGATTCATGGTACGATTTAATGCGTTTTTTCCAGCCTTATGTATACCAGGCGTGTCAATATAAACAACTTGATTATTATCTTGTGTTTTAATGCCTAAAATTTGTTGGCGTGTTGTTTGCGGTTTGTCTGAGGTAATACTCAATTTCTGCTGCAATATGCGGTTTAATAATGTTGATTTGCCGACGTTAGGTCGGCCAACGATGGCAATTGTGCCATAAAATTGTTGCTTATTCATGAATTAACCACTGCAAAAATGCATGTGCCGCTATTTGTTCCGCTTTACGTCGACTAGCCGCTGTTCCTTGGGCAATATGATCTAAATCTGCCACTTTACACTCCAGATGAAAGGTTTGTTGGTGTTGTTTGCCTGTAATATGTATTACCTCATACGTAGGCAATAGAAATTTATGTGCTTGCAAATATTCCTGTAATTGCGTTTTAGGGTCTTTGGCATTAAGTTTATCAGCATCGATAGTTTTTAATCGTTGAGCAAACCACCGCATAACTACTCGTTGACACGTTAGCCAATCTGCATCTAAATAAATTGCACCGATAATGCCCTCAACGGCATCGGCTAAAATGGATGGACGACGAAAACCACCGCTGCGCATTTCACCCGTACCCAAGCGCAAATAATCACCCAGATTAAATTCTTTGGCTATTTCAGCCAAGCTATCACCACACACTAAATTAGCACGCAGACGACTCAATTCGCCTTCATGCGCTTTTTGATGCTGTGTAAACAATGCTTCAGCAATAATAAAATTAACAATCGAATCACCTAAAAATTCTATCCGTTCATTATTTTGGTGTTGATGACTGCGATGCGTTAAAGCTTGCTCAAGTAAACTCACGTCATTAAATTCGTAATCGATCACCTTGTAGAGTTTTTTCACGTCTTCCATGGTTATTAATCGACTCTTAATATGGCTAAAAAAGCCGCCTGAGGAATTTCAACACGACCAATTTGTTTCATACGTTTCTTACCTGCTTTTTGTTTTTCTAATAATTTTCGCTTACGACTGATATCACCCCCATAACATTTTGCGGTAACATTTTTGCGTAAGGCTTTAACAGTGGTACGTGCAATAATTTGTGCACCAATCGTAGCTTGGATCGCCACATCAAACATTTGTCGTGGAATAATTTCC
This sequence comes from Gammaproteobacteria bacterium, assembly GCA_016763565.1. Next base: position 3,425 of record JAESTO010000027.1, read on the forward strand.
TTCATTTTTTTCGCCAAATCACGTCCACGATACATGGCATTATCTTTGTGAATAATTAATGCCAGAGCATCAACCGTTTCCCCATTAATCATAATGTTAAGCTTAACAAGATTCGCCTGCTCAAAACGTATAAAGTGATAATCTAACGAAGCAAAGCCGCGACTCACTGATTTTAACCGGTCAAAAAAATCTAAGACTACTTCAGCCATCGGCAACTCATAACTTAGGGTCACTTGAGTACCGACATAATTCATGGATTTTTGCACCCCACGACGTTCAACGCACAGTTGGATAACATTACCTAGATACTGTTGTGGCACTAAAATGGTCGCCAAGACAATCGGCTCACAGGTAAAATCGATACGGCTAGGATCGGGTAAAGAAGACGGATTATCAATTTTGATCGTTTTGCCTTTTTTATCAACCACTTGATAAATCACCGTAGGTGCTGTGGTAATCAGATCTAAATTATATTCGCGCTCTAAACGCTCTTGGATAATCTCCATATGCAACATGCCGAGGAAACCACAACGGAAGCCAAAACCTAGCACATCTGACGTTTCAGGTTCATAGAATAATGACGCATCATTTAAACGCAATTTAGCTAAAGCATCACGAAACGCTTCGTAATCATCAGAACTTATGGGAAATAAACCCGCATAAACTTGTGGCTGTACTTGCTTAAAACCAGGTAATGCTTCATTCGCTGGATTAGAAGCTAACGTAATCGTGTCACCTACCGGTGCGCCATCAATATCTTTAATGCCGGCGATAACATAACCCACTTCGCCCGCACTCAGGCGCGGTAAATTTTTCCGCTTGGGAGTGAAAACCCCCACCTGATCAACCACATAATTTTTAGCCGTGGACATCATTTGCATTTTTTGCCCACAGGTTAAACGACCCTGCTTAACGCGCACTAAAGAGACCACGCCCAAATAGCTATCAAACCATGAGTCAATAATTAAGGCTTGTAATGGTGCATTAACATCACCCTGCGGCGCAGGAATATCACTGAGGATACGTTCCAATAATTCATCGATACCCACGCCAGTTTTTGCGCTAATATGTACGGCATCAGTCGCTTCAATGCCAATAATATCTTCAATTTCTTGTGCCACACGATCGGGCTCAGCTTGTGGCAAATCAATTTTATTGATCACTGGCCTCACTTCTAGTCCTTGCTCCACCGCGGTGTAACACACAGCCACCGTTTGTGCTTCAACCCCTTGGCCCGCATCAACTAACAATAAAGCACCTTCGCAAGCTGCTAGTGAGCGTGAAACTTCATAGGAAAAATCGACGTGGCCTGGCGTATCAATAAAATTAAGCATATAGGTTTGACCATCTTGTGCTTGATAATGCAAGGTCACACTCTGCGCCTTAATGGTGATACCACGCTCACGTTCTAACTCCATGGAGTCCAAGACTTGAGTCGCCATTTCACGCTCACTCAGCCCCCCACAACGTTGAATTAAACGATCGGATAGCGTGGATTTACCATGGTCAATATGGGCAATAATGGAAAAGTTACGGATAAGGCTTAAATTACTCATGAAGACTTGGTCACCCAGCAAAATTGGTGTATTTTACAGTACCTAACCCCATAAATCTCTTATTATTTTAATTTATATAGGCTTTTTATGACTGATACAGGCTAGATGTGCCATTTATGCAAAGGATTTACTGAGGGAATACAATGGGTCAGAAGAATTTTTGCTCTGCGAACATAGGGTTTATATTTACTATACTAAGGGCATGGGACGCGCAAAATTTTCCAACAATTATATTGAAAAAAAACGACAGACCTTAGGCGCCATGCGCAATGGGCATACTATTACTCAATTATTGCGATTACTCACTGCATGATAAACGTGCCATAACGACACCTATGGTAGGGGTCGGTTTCAAACCAACGCTGTTGGACGCATGTAAAACTCGCCCCTGCATAGAACACCAAAACCTAGATATGATCGCTATTAATGGTAAAATAACCGGCACCATCTTAATAATACATTGATTCACTATGCAACTTAATCTCGACACTGCCAAAGGCAATATCATCAAAAGCTATCAAATGGGTAAGGTTCAACTAGGTGATCGCAATTTGTTACACAGTGCAATCATTACACCTCAACACGTTATTGATGACTGGCAAATAACGTTGCTAACTGAATTGACAGCAAAACACCTGCAGCCCATTATACAATTGCAACCTAACATTTTTATTCTAGGTGTAGGTGAAAAATTGTGCTTCCCCGATATGAAAATATTCAGTGCATTAATGGCACAACGCATCGGCTTAGAAATTATGGATAATGCGGCGGCTTGCCGTACCTATAATGTGCTTGCTGTAGAAAATCGTTCCGTCGCGGTCGGGTTGATTATTCATCGATAATTAACGGAAACAATGCACCCCATTCAGGGCTATCAATACGAAAATGTTAGTAGGACGCGTATATTCGTACGGTCTTAATACGTTGATCCTGCAGCTGAATAATCTCCATTGCATATTTGGATAAGCGTAAACAGGTTTTAGGTTGTGGAATAGTTTCTAAATATTCAATAATAGCGCCACTTAACGTTCTAGCACCGTCACTGGGTAATTGCCAATGCAGTGTGCGATTTAAATCACGAATAGTAATACTAGCATCCACTAAGGTACTAC
>JAESTO010000002.1 GCA_016763565.1 Gammaproteobacteria bacterium
TGGTTCTGTACAAGAAGAATTGGCTCAATTTACACAAATGATCTCTCAGTTTTTCAGTGGTGCACGCTTGATCAAATCTTATGGCACAGAACATCTTGAGAAAAAACGTGCACATATCTTGATTGATAAAATTCTCACCCTTGTCATGAAAATGACACGTCAACGATCTTTGACACATCCGATCATGGAAACTTTAGGAGGGGTTGCGATTGTGATTGTCATTACGTATGGGGGGATGCAAGTCATTGCGGGCCATCAAACATCAGGTGCTTTTTTTGCTTTTATTACAGCCCTTCTTCTGGCCTATGAACCTCTTAAACGTCTTGCAAACTTGAATGCTGAACTTCAAGAACGTTTAGCCGGTTCTACGCGTGTGTTTGAATTCCTAGATATCAAACCTGAAATTTTAAACCATCAGAATGCAGGATCTCTTAAAGACGTTAAAGGATCTGTATCTTTTGAAGATGTAACCTTTCAATATAATGCTGACATCGCTGTGCTTAAGAAGATTAACTTTGAAATACCTGCGGGGAAAACAATTGCACTGGTGGGCCCCAGTGGGAGTGGTAAATCGACATTGATGAATCTTATTCCTCGTTTTTATGAACCTCTGCAGGGACGTATCACCATTGATGGGAAAAACATACAGGATGTGACACTTGATTCTCTTCGTCAATCGATTGCGCTTGTGAGTCAAGATATCATGCTTTTTGATGACACCATTCGTGGAAATATTGCATATGGATGCCAATGGGAGAGAGAGGAAGATATTGTAAACGCTGCAAAAGCAGCAGCAGCGCACGACTTTATTCAAAATCTCCCTCAAAAATACGATACACCCGTCGGAGAAAATGGTGTCTTGCTTTCGGGGGGGCAACGTCAACGGATTGCGCTTGCACGTGCTTTTTTAAAGAATGCTCCGATCCTTTTGATGGATGAAGCGACATCTGCTTTAGATACACAGTCAGAACAAGTGATTCAAAAAGCACTTAAAACGCTGATGAAGGGACGTACAACACTCATCATTGCGCATCGTTTATCAACCGTTCGTGATGCCGATTTGATTTATGTGCTTGACCAAGGAAAAATCGTTTCTGTTGGCCCGCATGAAAAACTTCTTGAAACATGTGATCTTTATGCACACTTGTGCAGATCACAAATGCAAAGTGCATAGAATGCGTGTGTTGTTCAAAAACTTTAAACGTCTTTTCTGGTTTCGCCTTAAAAACAGACTGCGTGCGCCTTGGTTTCTGAAAAGTATGGCCTGGATTTTGGCACACTATATTACATTTGTTTATCAAACAACGCGGTGGACCTTTCTGAATGAAGATATTCCGCAATCTTACTGGGATGAAAAAAAACCTTTTGTAACTGTTTTTTGGCACAATCGCGTGGCAATGCTTGTGTTTTCTTGGTGTTCAAAAACCCCATTATATCTGATGATTTCTGGTCATAGTGATGGGGCGATCATCGCGGATCTTGTGGGATTTAAGGGTATAAAAACCATTTGCGGATCAACATCTAAAGGAGGCGCAAAAGCCTTTCGTGAAGCACTTCGTTCCTTAAAAAAAGGGGAAACGGTTGGTATCACACCTGATGGACCTCGTGGGCCGCGTTTTTCTGTAAATCCGGGGGCTGCTCAAATTGCACGCATGGCAAAAGTTGATATTCTGGGCGTCACCTATTCCCTTTCGCACCATAAACGTTTGCGATCTTGGGATCGTCTTTTGTTTCCTCTTCCCTTCGGGCGTGGTATCATTGCATGGTCGGCAGCAATCAGATATGATGAGAAATGCACGCTTGAGGAAACATGTGCACGGATCCAACAAGAGCTTATACGTATTTCCAATGATGCAGATAAGCGCTGTGGCCATTCTTCCATTCCTTTTCCAGAAAAGAGTTCACAATAATGTTACTTCTTTTGTATCGTATTCTTAGCTTAATTTGCGTTCCCTTTGTTCCTTTTTATCTTAGAATGCGTCTTCGAAAAGGGAAAGAGGAGGCTTTACGACTTCCTGAACGGTATGGAAGGGCGTCTATACAACGTCCGAAAGGCAAACTCATTTGGATCCATGCTGCAAGTGTGGGCGAGGTTTTGTCGACAAAACCTCTGATCAAGCATGTGAATGAAAAATTTCCAAAAACACATATTCTTTTCACATCTGGCACATGTACCTCTGCAAAACTGATGAAAGAGATGTTTCCCCAAACAGTCATTCATCAGTATCTGCCACTTGATGCCCCTTCCTTTGTGCGTCGCTTTGGGGAACATTGGGCACCTGATTTGGTGATCTGGATTGAATCAGAACTTTGGCCCAATCATCTCCATGCTCTTTATAAAAACCAGATCCCTGCTTTTCTAATCAATGCACGTCTTTCTGAAAAATCGTCAAAACGATGGAGATTTTTGAAGAAAACATTTCAACGTCTTGTGCGTCCTTTTTACAAAATCTATGTTCAATCTGAAAAAGACCGTGATCAGTATCGAAAATTGGGGATTGAACCCAAATATCAGGGGAATTTGAAGACACTTGCGGCACCTCTCCCTTATGCAGAAAAAGCGCTTGAAGCTTTGAAAGAAAGCATCGGGAAACGTCCTTTTTGGCTTGCAACATCGACACATGAAGGGGAAGAGGATCTTTTATTTCAAACGCATCAGAGCGTTCTTGAAAAACACCCAAATGCTTTGCTGATTCTTGTGCCTCGCCATCCTGAAAGAGGAGTGACTCTCTCTTTCCCTGGGAATACAGAAACATGTTACCGTTCTCGAAACCAAAAAATTATGCCGACAACACAACTCTATATTGCAGATACATTGGGGGAACTTGGTCTTTTTTATAAGCTTTCTCCTTTTACTTTTTTGGGGGGGTCTCTTGTTCCTATTGGGGGTCACAATCCGATTGAGCCTCTTAAACAAGGCTGTCTTCCTCTTGTCGGGCCCTATACAGATACCTTTTCGGATATGATGCGTACGCTTTCTCGGCATAAAATGTGTCAAAAAATCACAAAAGAAACACTGACGCAACGTGTTCTTGAGTATATAAACAAAGAAGAAAAAAGTGAATGTATACAAGAAAAAGCATTTTCTTTATTCGATAAAGATCAGAAACTTCTTCAAAGTATAGAAGAAAATATTGAA
>JAESTO010000028.1 GCA_016763565.1 Gammaproteobacteria bacterium
AAAATGTTGGTGGCGAAGTAACATGCCTTCCGACCACACGACTTTGTTAATGTTTGCCATGGTTTGTTTCCTATTGATACTGTTAGAAATACGATGGAAGATTGTATCATAATGTGATATCTTCGTATTTTTTTGCAAGTTATTATTATTGAGTGGTTGATAGTTTACAGAAACCAGTCAACCCACCGTGATGTCTTTGCAGACCCAACAATTGTATACAAAACAAACAAATTGTCAATGGCATTATCATTCACAACAGGGTGTACCGTGTCAGCCGATGTGTTTATATAGAAAGATATCAGGGCAAGTGCCGATGGTTGGTGGCGTACGGCCATTACGTTAAGAACCTACGGATTAAAGAATTTGCTTTTATGTTTGTTTCGGGAACCATATTGTTTGCTTACTATTTACCAGAGGGCCCAAGTAAGCCTGATAAATTAATGCCTTATCGTCTGTTGAAATACATCTGCAGCATGATAGATGTGCATGTTACCTTGATTTAAGTGGGAGGAAAATGCGGCAGACAGCTCCGATTTAAAAAAAAACCTTGCTATTGCAAGGTTTTTTTAGTGTGATAGATGGTTACTTCAAGTGAATGTCAATTTTGTTTTCCCCAGAGGATGTGTTCATAGGAATAATAGCCCGCCATTCATGACGGCTTAAATGATGGTAAGAAACCACTACACCAATATAACGTACATCTTTTGCTAATGACCACTGTTTCATCACTTTACGGCTAGGCGCAATGACAAATTTTTGTTCTTTAACTAAGTCGCTTGCTAAGGTTTTTTTCGTGGAGAAAATTAAACCACGGTACGTAGCATTGCTGAATTTAGTTTTATCTTTTAGTTGATAAAGCGTTATGGCCACTGGAGACGGGCGACCACGCGAATTTGGGTTTAACTTGGCACCAGTTTGCACCGTAATGGAGGCTTGGTGCACTTTGCCGCTATTATTGCTAGAACAGGCAGCAAGTAACAGAGCAGCTAAAATGAGCAAATTAATTTTGATTAAATATTTCATATTATAGTTCTCAATTAAAACGAAAAAAAGCCCTTCCAAAAAAATTGGAAGGGCTTTTACTAAAGTTAAAAATTTAACTTAGAAACCGTAGCCGCCTACTTTAACTTCATAAGCTTTGGTACCGTTTTTGTAAGTGATTTTTTCGCTACCATCTGCAACAAATTGAGCAGAAATAGAATTTTTACGAATTTCTCTTACTACAGCCTTACCGGTTAACTCACCAGTTTGGCCATTTTTAGTACCGAAAACGATAGTAATTTTACCGCCTTCAATAGCTTTTTCAACGTCTTCTAAAGTTTTTGTCACTAAAGCATCTGTTTTCTTTTGGATATCTGTGTTTTGTTTATCGTTAAAACCGTCTTGAGCAAAATGCTTAGGATTTACATAAACAGTGAATTCTGTGTTATCTAAATTAGCATCTTTTTTACCAACGATGGCAAAATCATCATGACCAATGCTAGTAGGAATATAAAATTCTTTTTCACCTACTTGGTAGCTTTCAACGTTATCATTCTCATTAATTTTTACAGCTTTTAAACCTGACATAATATTCTCCTCAATTGAGTTTAAGTTAAATTGTTATTAGAGCCAGAAAGTATTCGCTCACTGACGAGATGAATAGTAGCAAAATTGCAGGGTGATTACATTTCAATCAATCATTTGTTTGTAACGAATCGTAACAATGCTGTTCATTTATTTGTCTTTCCCGTCAGCAATGTGCTATAGTTCACGTCGATAGAAGCACGGCCAATTTACCATGAAAAAAACCATTTATTCACCATCATTGATCGACAAGTTGTTAACGGACAGTAATGTTTATACGCGCTTTAATAAAGAAATGGCACTAAACAGTATTATGCGCGATTTGCAAGATTTATTAAACACCCATAAACCTTACCAACAACCGTCAGACGATGCTACTTTATTAAATTATGGTTTGGACGATTATACCCATTTGCATCCCCATTCAGATGCCGACAAAGAACAGCTGCAACAAGATTTGCAACGTTTAATCAGCGATTATGAGCCACGCTTAAAAAATATTACAGTGATAATACAAGATACCAATCAAGATGATAATTTTGCACTAAAATTTAGCATTAATGGCACCCTGTGTTTGTATGAAGATAATAACGAACAATTACCGGTGCAGTTTAATTCTGTGTATGATACATCGATGTCACATTTCAATGTAAAAGAGGGTAGAGTGAGTGAAGCATAGTTTAGTTAAACATTATCAAAATGAATTAAGTGAGTTAGAAAAACTCAGTGAGAGTTTCTCTCAGGCTTATCCACGTATTGCCGGTAATTTACGCTTAGCCGCACACGATGTTGAAGATCCCCACATTAAGCGTTTGATTCAGGCCGTTGCTTTATTAAATGCTCGCGTGCAAACCAAGCTAGATGATGATTTTTCGGATTTTAGCCGAGATTTATTAGATGTGTTATATCCGCATTATCAATTGCCGATTCCTTCAATGGCCTTAGTGCATTTCCCTAGCTCCCCTGATTTAACCAGCCCTTATAGCATTCCGCAACACACGGCGTTGGCGTGTAAAAATTTAACTGAAGATGTGTCGTGTCGCTTTCAAACGTGTTATGACGTCGATATTTTGCCAATCATGGTATCGTCTGCAAGGTTTTACGATCATTGCGAAGAAGTTCCTGATATTCCGCAAAAGCATTTTGCATCATCGAGTTTGCAATTACGTTTGAAATGTTTAGATCAATCTGCCAAATTTGCTGATTTAGCACCACGGCGCTTACGTTTCTATATTCAACTAGAACGCAAATATGCTTATAAACTTTATCAACTATTATTCAATGAAACGGTAGTATTAGCATTAAGCAACCCAGCTTTTGCTGATAAACCAGCCGTATTAACCAATCATGTGATTCAATCGGTAGGTTTTGATGATGCCACAGCAATTTTGCCCCAGCCAGCACAATCATTCTCCGGCTATCGTTTGCTCAGTGAGTTTTTTGCTTTTCCCGAAAAATTTTTATTCTTTGACTTAGTGATTGACCCACAATTTTTTGGTCATATTGCCAATACGCTCGATATAGCATTTTATTTTAAAAATACGGCACCAGAATTACAGTCACGCATTAATGGCAATGTATTTCAATTGGGTTGCACGCCGATTGTGAATTTGTTTTCACAAACAGCAGAGCCGATTCGTTTAACCGGTGAAACGACTGAGTATCAAGTATTGCCTGACGTGATACGCAGTCGCGAAAAGGAAATTTATTCCATTGAGCAAGTAACCGTCCGATCAAATAAAGGCAAAAATATTGACTACCAAAAATTTTACAGTATGCAACATGACAAACTGCGTGAAACGCCAGGTTTCTGGCATACTATTCGTCGTGATTCTGCCACGTTAGATGGCGATAATCATACCGGCAGTGAAGTATTTATGACATTAGTCGATGGTGATAATTATAAAATTGATTATACCAACGAAGATGAAAAATTTATCTTAGCGATTCAAGCAATATGCAGCAATGGTAATTTGCCACGCAAATTATTTCAATCAGGTTTTACGCCACAACTGTCTTTTGTTGGCGAATCCTATCCTGCCAAAAATATGAGTTGGCTAGTGCCGGCGACACCACGTTTTAGTAAACATTTGCAAGAGGGTTTGCCGTGGCAGTTTGTTTCACATATTTCCGCCAATCATACTACTTTGTTAAGTGAAAATGGCAGTGCTTTGCGTGAAATGCTCATGTTATATGATTGCTTTGGTTCTACAGAAATACGTAATATGATTAGTCATATTCGTGGTGTTAAAACGCGTAATATGTCACAACGTATTCCTGGTAGTCACTTAGAATCATTTTGTCACGGTTTGGAAGTAACCATTGATGTAAGTAATACTGCCGATGCAGAGATGTATATGCTAGGTTCAATATTACAGCATTTCTTAACGATTTATAGCCCGATTAATTCATTTATCCAATTAGTCGTTACCACGAGTCACTATACTAAGGAACTTTACCGATGGCCATTACGAATCGGCAACAAATCATTTGTTTGATTGACACGCTTAATGAGCGCATAGATTGCTACGAATTTTTTCAGGCAGTGCGTTTGTTATTGAATGCCAGTGATTTACGTTTAGAAGATTTGTTACGCTTTAAAACATATCCAGGTTTGAAATTTGCTACCAGCGATATTGAACATATTCGCTATACGTCCATAAATGAAAACGAATTACTGGAAATGATGGTGAATTTTATGGGAGTATTTGGCGGTAATGGCGTATTACCACCGCATTACACTGAATTAATTCTTAAGCAAGTGCGTCTGCGCAACCCAGCTATTCGTGATTTCTTTGATATCTTTAATCATCGCAGTATCGGCTTGTTTTATCGTGCCTGGGTAAAAAATCATTTTTGTATTGCCTACGAGCAAGCTAAGCGTGATCACACTCAAGAAGATAAATTTAGTAAAATTATTTATATTTTGACCGGTTATGGTCAACGTAAATTACAAAAACAATTACCGATTGCTAAAGAAAATATTGCTTTTTATGCCAGTTATTTTCAGACGCGTGCGCGTTCAGCTATCAATTTGAGGGCAATGGTTTATCATTATTTTAAGATAGATGTTGACATCAAAGAATTTCAGGGTGAATGGCTACAATTAGGTCGAGAGGCCTTAAGTTATTTACCCTGCCGCCGTTACCCTTGGGGGCGCAACATGCGTTTGGGCTTAAATACGAATGCGGGTGATCGCGTATGGGTTGAAAATGCTAAATTTCGCATCATATTAAAACCAGCAACAGAGGAACAATACCAACAATTTTTTCCTGGTGGCGAATCACTGTCTGTTTTGCAACGTTTAGTAAGGCAATATGTTGATCTACATTTGCGTTTTGAGATACAACTTGAACCTGCAGAAAAAATGACAAAGGCATGTCGATTGCATGCTAAGAACCCGTTGAGATTATCATGGCAAACGTGGTTGGGTGACCCCGTTGGTTTGCAAAATAAGGAATGTGTGGTGCTCAGTGAAGAAAGTATTAAGCATTATTAAGACAATGAGGCATAAATTTTTAATGGTAGAGGCAGGTTTCAAACTTGCCCTTTTAAAACGAATTTAAAACACAAAAACTTGATAAATTTAACTAAATAATAGGAACAAAATATGGCTTCAGTAAATTTAAAAGCGCTAGTCGCAAAAGTTAACACGCCTTGTCGCAAAGCTTTAGAAGCTGCTGCAGGGCTTTGTTTATCTCGCACCCATTACAATGTTGAACTCGAACATTGGTTAGCGAAAATTTTGGAGCAAGATGATTTGGATATTGATGTTATTTTGCGTCAATTTGATATTGACAAAGGGCGTTTACAACAAGATGTCAATAATGCGATGGATCGTTTGCGTACCGGCAATGCCAAAACGCCGGCGCTATCACCCGACGTAGTCAGTTGGGTTCGCAGCGGATGGCTCATTGCCTCATTAGATTATAAAGCTGCAAAAATTAGAACGGGTTATTTGCTATTGGCTTTATTAACCGATGACTCATTAGAACGAGTCGCACGTGACATATCCAAAGAATTCAGCAAAATTTCTATTTCTACCTTGCAAGAGCATTTGCCAACATTGATGGCACATAGCAAAGAAACCGATGGTGAAATGAATACTGGTGAAGCCAATGCTCAAGCGAGTGAAGCAGGTATTGCTGCTACCAGTAGCCCGGCAGCCAATGAAGCCTTGCAACAATTCACTATCGATTTAACCGAACGTGCGCGCAAAGGTGAAATCGATCCCGTATTAGGCCGTGATAATGAAATCCGTCAAATTGCCGATATCTTAATGCGTCGTCGACAAAACAATCCGATTTTAACCGGTGAAGCAGGTGTGGGTAAAACCGCAGTAGTTGAAGGATTTGCTTTGCGCATTGTGCAAGGTGATGTGCCGCCTTCATTAAAGAATATTGCCATCAGAGTGCTAGATTTAGCCTTGTTACAAGCAGGAGCGGGTGTTAAAGGTGAATTTGAAAATCGCTTAAAATCAGTTATTGCAGCGGTTAAGTCTTCACCACAACCCATTGTGTTATTCATTGATGAAGCACACACGATGATCGGTGCTGGTGGCGAAGCTGGGCAGGGTGATGCCGCTAATTTATTGAAACCCGCATTAGCACGTGGTGAATTACGCACTATTGCTGCAACAACCTGGGCAGAGTATAAAAAATATCTTGAAAGAGATGCGGCATTAGCACGTCGCTTTCAAGTTGTTAAAATTGAGGAACCTGAAGGTTCT
>JAESTO010000029.1 GCA_016763565.1 Gammaproteobacteria bacterium
TTTTAATTTGCTGGCATTAGCTGCCTCACGCTGCATATCTAATTCATCGTGAATAATAGTTGAAAATTCTTTTACAATGGCAATGGGGTGTAACCGTTTAGCGTCACGCCATAATAATTTCATTAGTTTGGCTAATAGATAAAGTAATTTGATATCTCGACGAATATTTTTTTCGATGCCAGGACGAATGATTTTAACAATAACGTCTTTATCATCAGGCAATGTTGCAGCATACACTTGTGCCACTGACGCTGAAGCCAATGGTTCCGTGGAAAATTGTTTGAACATGACTGCAATCGATTGTTGATACGATTTCTCGATGATGGCTCTAGCTTGCTCGTTAGGGAATGCGGGAACTTGATCTTGCAGTTTTGCTAATTCTGTCACAATATCATCTGGCAATAAATCTGGGCGAGTTGATAGTACCTGACCAAATTTAACGAAGATAGGTCCTAAGATTTCGAGTGCTACACGAATACGTTGCCCTCGGGTGTTATGATTGCTGTTAAACCATGCTGTTACATTTATCAGGACAAAACAACGTATAGTATCCGTAATTTGCTATGTTTAATGACGGTATCCAAACGGTAATGCGCCATGATCCATAACACGTAAAAAAGTCTAAAAAATTGTTGCATAGGCTAATTGCTAGTAGTTAGTTGGTTAATTCTTGCGGCTAAACGTTCAACATCGTCACGCAATATGGCGACTTCGTGAGAGAATTTATCGGTGATAATACGTGGTGGTAATAGTTTACTTTCTTCCTGTAAATAGTCACGCATATCGTCTTGAAAATCTTGTTGCGTTTCACTCAACCAATTTTTTAATCCCCGAGCAGCTTTGCTGACACGATGTGCCACGATATCACCTGTATAATGCGCTAACTCACCTTCCCAGTCTAGCTCTAACTGATTAAAAATATGTTTCAGCTCTTCAGCTAAGCCCATATCTCCTATAATTTTGATATGACTATGATATAGACTGTTCGTATTTTTCAATGCAAACACATCAGACGGCCTTCCACGAATCGTGATGTCAGCGTGGCCATGATCTTCATGTTTTATGCACACACCACCATGGGTGAAAACAAGATAGCCTATTATGTTAACAGGTAATAGTTCAAGTTTATTAATTTTTCCATCAAGTTTTTTCAAGCGCGTATAACTTTCATCGTCGAGGGACAATAATTTGTTGATGGCTTTTTCTAATTGAATAAAAATAATTGTTTAAGCATGTTATGTTTTATAACCCGTATGTAAGGCAACAATACCGCCGCTCAGGTTATGGTATTGACAATGATCAAAGCCCGCTTGTTCCATCATGTTTTTTAGGGTTTGTTGGGAAGGATGCATCCGAATCGATTCCACTAAATATTGATAGCTTGCTTCATCATTGGCTAGCCATTTTCCCAATTTTGGTATCAGTTTGAAAGAGTAGGTGTCGTATATTTTTTGTAGCCACGGTGCTGTTGGTTTGGAAAATTCTAATATCATCGCTTTACCGCCAGGCTTTAATACGCGTAGCATAGAACGCAATGCCGCATTTTGATCCGTGACATTGCGCAAACCAAAGCCAATGACTATGCAATCAAAATAATCATCGGAGAAGGGTAACGCCTGCGCATCGGCCAATTGGTAATTGACATTGCCAATAATTCCTTGGTTAATTAACTTTTTACGCCCTGCAGCCAACATGTTTTCGCTAATATCAGCGAGTGTCACTTCGCCCGAAGCGCCCACTCGTTTAGCAAAACGTGCGGTTAAATCGCCTGTGCCACCGGCTAAATCTAGCACCCTATCCCCTGGCCGCACATTGCTTAAATGCACGGTTAAGCTTTTCCATAAACGATGTATACCTAATGACATAACATCATTCATTAAATCATATTTATTAGCCACGGTTTGAAATACTTGAGCAACCTTATTGGCCTTCTCTGCAATGGCAACTTTTTGATAACCAAAATGGGTAATTGTAGGTTTATCTTGTTTCATGGTATTGTTCTTGATGAATGATCGCTTTATAATGGTCGTGATATTATACTCAATTAACGATTAACTATGAAATTTTTTCTAGCATCTGCCCTATTATGTTTTTTACTCACTGGCTGTGGGCAAACGGGTTCGCTCTACCTAACCCAAGCACACCAAAAGGAACAGTCGTCCCCAACAGCCAATAAGCATAACATAATAGAACAAGCACCGAGTGCTAGGTTACACCCATTACCTCGCGGAGATAAATGATGGACTATTTTTGCTATCGTAACCAGCAATTATTTGCCGAAGATGTTGCTATTGCGGATATTGCTGCACGATATGGCACACCGTGTTATGTGTATTCTCGTGCCACCATAGAGCGACATTGGCATGCATTTTCTGATAGTTTAAAAAATTATTCTCATACTATTTGTTATGCCGTCAAAGCTAATTCCAATCTTGCGGTATTAAATATTATGGCACGTTTGGGCTCTGGCTTTGATATTGTGTCGCAAGGTGAATTAGCCAGAGTATTAGCTGCTGGCGGCGATGCTAAAAAAGTGGTTTTTTCTGGCGTAGGTAAAACTATCGAAGAAATCACTTATGCCTTGGAACATGACATCGCTTGCTTTAATGTCGAATCTTCTGCAGAATTAATACGTATTAATCAAGTTGCGCAATCGTTACAAAAAATTGCCCCTATCTCCATTCGCATTAACCCTAATATTGATGCTAACACCCACCCTTATATTTCGACAGGATTAAAAGAAAATAAATTTGGTATTGCAACGGAGCAAGCCTTAGCCATCTATCAACAAGCTGCGCAATTAGCACACCTAGCCGTCATTGGCATCGATTGCCATATTGGTTCACAGTTAACTGCATTAGCACCCTTACTTGAAGCGTTGGACAAAATCTTATTATTAATCGATGCATTAGCAAAGCAGGGGATTGTTTTACAACATATCAATTTAGGCGGTGGTTTAGGCGTTCGTTATGAGCAGGAAACACCGCCACACCCCGTAGAATATATTGATAAAGTCATGCAACGCTTGGGTGATAAACCCCTGCATTTAATCTTGGAACCCGGCCGTGCGATTATGGCGAATGCGGGTATTTTGGTCACGCGTGTTGAGTATTTAAAACCTACCGCCCATAAAAATTTTGCTATTGTCGATGCAGCCATGAATGATTTATTGCGTCCCGCACTTTATCAAGCATGGCAGCAAATTATTTGCGTTAATAAACAATGGCATCATCCACAAAAATTATATGATATTGTTGGGCCTATTTGCGAAACAGGTGATTTTTTAGGGAAGGATCGTAAATTGGCTATTGCTGAAAA
>JAESTO010000030.1 GCA_016763565.1 Gammaproteobacteria bacterium
GATGCCATGATTAATTTCATCTCCCGTCATAATCTCCGGTTCGAAAACACGGAAGGACTGATTGAGTACATGCGGAACAATCTGGATAATGCGGAGGTAATGACCAGGGTATTTGACAATATCACTAACGCCTTGTTCAGTAACGACAAAAGCACCTTGCTCTCCAAGCGTAACAAATAATTTTTTTAGCGAGTAATATTGATAAAATTTCTGGGCTTGTTGTTGCAGTATTTCGGTTGACATGGATGCGCTATTAGATAACATCAAAATTTCTTCATCGCTCATTTTTGCCCAAGTGGCTTGTTGTAGCAAGGTATCAATATGTGATTTATGCCACCAAGGTGAGCGCAAATTAATATCGATGAACAAGGGGGAGGGGTGTTTTTTTTGCAGTGCGATAAGTGTTTGATGAGAGATATGTTGGCGTGTGGCAAGACTACCTTGATAGATCAGCGAGGGTTCTTCTTTAATAGCCTTTAAGGTTTGTTCGCCCTCAATAAAATCAAAAGCTTGGTCTGATTTAATGTCATAGCTTGCCTGGCCATTATTAAGGTGGCATTCAGCAATGCTAGTAGCATGTGATGTATCAATTTGAATGCCCTGAGTATCCATGCCCCAAGTATGAATTTTTTGTAAAGCTTGTTGTCCACGTTGATCATCACCAATGCGACTAATTAATAAAGGATTAAGATCAAAACCGTGTAAATGCCAAGCAACATTCAGTGGTGCGCCACCTAATACTTCTTTATTCTGTAGACAATCAAATAAAATTTCACCGAAAATAATAGGGCGTTGCTTTACCATCGTTTTAGTTGCTGGCTTTGTATTTAAACGGGACGTATCTTGTTTTCCACATATAGCTATCGACTAATGCTTCACTATCACTTGTGGGGGCAATTTGTGCCTGTTGTGACGCAATGGCTTGTTCAACAACCGCGATGGCAATTTGTTTTGCAACCGGTTTAGCGTGATTAATATCGGGGAGTAAGGCACCACCGGGTGTGTCATTAATAGGTGCAGCATTGCTGAGTATTTCACAGGCGGTCCACAGCGTGTCATCAGTGCAACGTTTTGCTTTAGCTGCAATGAGACCAAGGCCGATACCTGGGAAAACCAGGGCATTATTACATTGGGCAATCACGCGTTTAACGCCCTGGAAATTAACAGCGTCAAACGGGCTGCCAGTAGCGATCAGTGCTTTGCCATGGGTCCATTCTAAAATATCAGCAGGTGTCGCTTCACATTTTTCAGTAGGATTAGACAGCGGTAAAATAATAGGGCGTTCGACACGCTCGGCCATGGTACGAATAATATCTTCGCTAAAGGCGCCAGCTTGTGTTGAGCAACCAATTAAGACAGTGGGTTTGGCGTGTTGGATAGTTTCACCTAAGCTAATACATTGTGCATCAGCAACGTGCCACTGGGCTATTTCATTGCGATTGCGCGCATATTTTTTTTGTGTAGAGGTTAATGTATGCATGTCATCAATTAACAAACCTTGTCGGTCAATCACATAAAATTGTCGACTTGCTTGTTCTGCGGTCAATCCTTGACGAATCATCGCATCATAAATTTGATCAGCAATACCCATGCCAGCCGTACCTGCGCCAAATACTACCATGCGTTGTTCAGTTAATGATTGTTTATTATGTTTGACACCAGCAAGAATAGCAGCAAGGGTGACAGCGCCCGTACCTTGCATATCATCGTTGAAAGTACACAGTTGAGAGCGATATTTTTCGAGAATGCGTCGTGCATTACCACAGCCAAAATCTTCCCAATGTAGGAAAGCATGTGGAAATTTTTTTTGTACAGCGTTAACAAATTTTTCAATGAATTTATCATATTTCTCACCACTTAAGCGTTTTTTACGCCAGCCTAAATAACAAGGATCATTGAGTAAAATTTCATTATTAGTGCCGACATCTAATTGAATAGGTAGGGTACGATTAGGATCAATGCCCGCACATAACGTATAAACCATCAATTTGGCGATCGGGATATCCATGCCGCCAATACCTTGGTCACCAATCCCTAATACGCCTTCGCCATCGGTCACTACAATCAAATCAATCTCACTATTGGTACGGTTGTCTAAAATTTCTTCAATATGCTGTTGTTCTGAATAAGCAATGTATAAACCACGTGGACGACGAAATTCACGACTAAATGATTTAACAGCACTGCCAACAATGGGTGTATAAATCATGGGTAGCATTTGCGTTAAATATTTACTTACCAGGCTGTAAAACAGTACTTGGTTAATATCATGCAAATTATTGAGATAAATATTCTTATTTAAATTGCTAGAAAAAGAATTATATTGTTGATAAGCCCGCTGAGTTTGTTCTTCCAACGTTTCAATACGGGTTGGCAACTTGCCTAGCAGCTGGAAATCATGGCGTTCTTGCTCAGTAAATGCTGTGCCTTTATTCAGTTGGGGTGAGGTTAGCAACGGTTTGCCGGTAAGTGACGTTTCTAAGTAATAGTGGCCTTTTTCAGTGTGGATTTTTTTATAATGTAGCATAATGCATTCCGTAATATTATTTATGGTATTCTACCAAATTATGGCAAAACACTACATTCAATTAAACGATCAATTATACGATTATATGTTATCTGTTTCGGTGGATGAACATCCCGTTCTGCGCGAAATACGTGATTACACACAGCAATTAGGGTCAAGTAATTACATGACGTTGCCAGAGCAAGGGCAATTACTGGGGTTTTTAGTCAAACTACTGGGGGTGAAAAATGCGCTTGAAATTGGTACTTATACAGGTTATAGCGCAACAGCAATGGCACTGGCCTTACCCGCTGATGGGCAATTAATTACGTGTGATATTAATGAGGCATGGACAAAGAAGGCTAAAATATTTTGGCAGCAAGCGGGTATTATCAACAAAATTGATTTGCGTTTAGCTCCAGCATTGGATACTTTGGCGCAACTGCGCGTAGAAGGCAAAGAAAATCATTTTGATTTGGTCTTTATCGATGCCAATAAAAATAGTTATCCGCAATATTATGACGTTTGTTTGCCCTTGTTAACATCGGGCGGCTTAATGATTATAGATAATGTCTTGTGGCATGGCAAAGTAGCTGATGCAGAGAACCAAGAAAAATCTACGCAAGCTATTCGCCGTTTAAATGAAAAAATTTATGCTGATCAGCGAGTAGAGGTAAGCATGCTGCCAATGGGTGACGGTATGACGTTGGTGAGAAAACGTTAAGCCGATACCCTTAATATAAATTTTCGTCCTTCAGACAGGGTAGGAGCAGGGTGCAAACCTGCCCTTTAACGAGCCTATTTTCAACAGTGGCTGATATTTACCGTTGACGGTACGCATTTTACTAATCACGAAAATTATTAAATTGTACCGGTATATCAAGTTCCTGCTCTTTAAGAAAAGCCATGGTGGTTTGCAAGTCATCACGCTTTTTGCCGGTGACACGTATTTGCTCACCTTGAATTGCGGTTTGCACTTTGAATTTTTGATCTTTAATACGCTTGATAATTTTTTTAGCGGCGTCTTTATCGATACCCTGTTTAACTTTAGCGACTTGTTTAGCCGTTTGCACATTAACCGTTGCTTCTTGGTAGTCTAAGCTTTGTGGGTCGATATTACGCTTGATTAATCTATTTTCCAATATATCACTTAATTGTTGCAATTGAAAATCACTTTCAGTGCTAATAGTTATTTCGTTAGCTTTACTCTCGTATTCAATGGTGGCAGTCACGCCTTTAAAATCAAAACGATTATCAATTTCGCGATTAGCTTGATCAACTGCGTTAGCAATTTCGTGATTATCTACTTCCGATACAATATCAAATGATGGCATACTAATTTTCTCCGCTGAGTTGGTTAAGGGTATTATCAATGTTTTCTATCCGTTTGGCAATATCTTTATGTGTTAATGTGATCCGTAATTTTTCCGCTTTAAACATTTTATACTTTTGCGGATATTGTTGGATCAATTTAATAAGCAGCATAGGTTCCACATTGGGATTTTTATCGAATTCAAAATAAGCAAATTCATGATGAATAGCTATTTTATTAATGCCTAATTTTTCTGCACGTAATTTTAAGCGTGTTATGGTAAATAAGTGTTTAATAGGCTCAGCTAACATGCCAAAGCGATCGATCATTTCAGTTTGCAATTCCTGTAGTGTTTCATTATTTTTAGCATTGGCAATGCGTTTATAAAAAATTAAGCGGGTATGAACATCGGCAATGTAGTCGTTCGGAATCAGTGCTGGAATGCTTAAATCAACCTCCGTGTGTTTAGACAGATCCGCAATAATATCCGTGGTTTTTCCTGACTTTAAGGTGCGCATAGCGCGCTGTAGAAACTCCATATAAAGATTGAAGCCAATGGCTTGCATGTGGCCACTTTGTTCTTCGCCTAAAAATTCACCTGCCCCACGAATTTCCAGATCGTGGGTAGCCAAAGTAAAACCAGCACCTAAATCTTCTAACGAGGTAATGGCTTCTAAGCGTTTAATAGCATCTTTAGTCATTGCTTTGGGATCAGGTGTGAGTAAATAAGCATAAGCTTGATGATGAGAGCGGCCCACGCGACCACGCAATTGATGCATTTGTGCTAAGCCAAGTTTGTCAGCACGTTCCATAATAATGGTGTTTGCGGTAGGAATGTCAAGGCCATTTTCAATAATGGTAGTGCATACCAGCACATTAAAACGTTGATGATGAAAATCATTCATGACAGCTTCTAACACGATATGGACGCCGTTTTTAGATTGGCAGACAGGATTTCAGTGCTGGTTTACGGGCGTATTATCATGACTGGCTCTGCGA
>JAESTO010000152.1 GCA_016763565.1 Gammaproteobacteria bacterium
ACAAGTCTTCAATTTGGCTTGTCAGCGAAATGGTATTCAGACATGGATGCTATTGCCAGCAAAGCAGCAGCAGGGTTGTTGCCGGCGGTTAGCGGGTTGCAAGTAGGTGTTGTTGATAAATTTGTAGAAGATAAGAAGGGTGGTTTTTTCCGTGTGAAGGTTAAATTACTTAGCCTTGGGGAGAAAAAAAATGTTATATGGGCGCGGTTAGGCACCTTTTATGCATCAAAAGAAGCAGGGGCATTTTTTATTCCGGAAATGGGCGATGAAGTAATAGTCGGTTTTTTTAATGATGATCCAAGACAGGCCGTTGTTTTGGGATCGATGTATAACCCTAAAAACAAACCACCTGAAAAAATGACTAAAGATAATACGAAGAAAGGTATCATTTTTGACAAGAAAAAAGCGAAAATACTTTTTGATAACAAAAAAGACAAAGAAAATATTATTTTTGGCACATCAGAAAAAACGCGAATTTTTATGGAAGACAAAAAAATAATGCGTGTTTCTGTTGAAAAAGAATCTCTGGAAATGAAAAAAGATAAAGGTATTTCGTTGAAAACAGATAAAGACTGCAAAATAGCTGTTAGAGCGAAATACACACTAACCGCTAAAAAATCTGTTGCTGTTACAGGCGGAAAAGTTACTGAGACAGCAAAAAAAGCTTTTGTAATTAAAGGTAAAACAGTAGATGTTAAATAATAGTAAGGATGTGAACCGATATGTCGAGCGATAAAGGATTTTTAGGAAGAGGGTGGTCTTTTCCACCAAGTTTCAATATTAACTCAGCCCAAACAGATATGGTTGATGGCGATGAAGATATTTCACAAAGTGTACAAATTATTTTGTCGACTAGCTTGGGTGAACGAAATATGCATCCTGATTTTGGTTGTGATTTATCAAGGTTCTTATTTGAAGAAATTGATGAAACTTTAGTGAGCAATCTCAGTGACATAGTGTCTAATGCGCTCATAGAGCACGAACCCAGAATTGATATAGATAAAGTACTTGTTGAACCGAGTGATGTTGAAAATGGTTTGATCACCATTGCCGTTAATTACATTATTGTCGCGACAAATACACGTGCCAATTTGGTTTATCCATTTTATATCAATGAAGGAACAGATGCGTCGATATAATATTTTTTTTAAACAGTAATATATTTTATTCGATGGAAGGTGATTATGCCAAAAACTATTATTATTCACGGTGATGCAGCAAATTTTATCCCTTTATTTCAGGGTGCGCTTGTGTCTGTACCGCCGGGAAAAATAAAAGCTAAAGGTAAAGCAACCTACAAAGGTAAAAAAGCTTGTGTTGTCGGTGATGAAAAAAGTGTTAAATCCAAAGGTTCCTATATGACGCCGGCTTATCCTATTCCTGGAATGGGAACAGCTATGATAGAAAAGCTAGATGGAACACAAAAAGCTAAACACACCAAAACAGCTGGCAAACTAGTGATTATGAAAGGTGCTTTATTTAAAGCAAAATTTAAAGTTTTAGTGCCCGCAATGAAAATTGTCCCACCTGGAGTGCCCGTGCCAGATAACAAAAAAATGTACAAAGGGATGGGGTCATTTACAAGTAAAAATACACATTGGAAAGGAACCTAATAATGAACTTGAAACTACCTAATTTTAATGAGGGAACAAGTCAAAGCAATAGGAATTTAGTTGCACTGTCACCAGACTATGTATCTGTAGATGAACGCGAAGTAAAACAATTATTATTTTTCGTCAGAAAATATGCAAAATCGCTCAATTATTTTGATGTTGAAAATGATCAGTTAACTAAACTGCCGGGTAAAAATTGGTTAGCATTTTTTGGTGGAGAGCTAGATGAACAAGCTGAAATACAATACGTACAAGAACTTATAGCCTATTTAGATAACCCTGAAGATTTTGCTGACGATTTACTTAAAACGCAACAGTATTCACAACCTCATTTAGCACTATTACTATCATTTTTACGTTTATTACGTTATCCACAACAACAGTTTGATGAATTAACAAAACGACATCTCGATTTTTATTACCGTGATGTTTTGCGGATGAATGAAAAACCGGCAAATCCCGATCAAGCACATGTTATTTTTCAGTTAGCAGATGATGAAGAACCTCACACTATTGCACAAGGTACCTTATTATCAGCGGGGCAAGATAGTGAGCGTAACGATTTACATTATATGCTGGATGAAGAAATTATTGTTAATCAGGCAAAAATTAATCAAATTAAGACACTGGGTGTTGACAAACAACTAGTTAATTTAAGCCTTTTTCACCAACAATTTTCTCGCAGCAGTGAAACAGGCTTCATGACTTTATTGGAATGGTGTTTAGGTGATCCTAATCCGGGCAATAAATTGCCTGCATTGCCTGCAGATTTTGTTGATTTAGGTACTTTATATTCAATAGCTAATGCTGTAGCGCATCAATATAATACATCGGCTAGTGAATACATTCAAGATAATTTTTACATGAGCGTGGCTGATTTCTCAACAATCATGAAAAAAGCGGATGTTTACGAGCTAGACAATTTATACAGCTTATTTTTTGCGTTGACAGCGCATGCTGACGCAGATAGTGAAGATAATATTGTTTATGATCTATTAATACAGGGTAACGATTACAGCAGTACATCGCACAGCAATGTCAACTTGACGCATCTATTACAGACATTATTGCCTATGAATATTACGACTCAGGCAAAAACATCGATTCAAGCGTTTAACGAACTAATGGGTAAAAGTAGCCTGGATGCAGAGGTGGCTTTAGATACAGCAATATTTACTGGCGAAGAAATTGCTAACAGTATTTTTGCAGCAATGTTTCCTGATGAAGATGAACGCAATGACTTATTACCCAATACGGGCGATCATAATCAACTCAATATATCATCAACAGATAGAGCCATTATTATTGCTCGTTTTAAAAGGGAACTAATCTTAGACAGATTATATATCGATTTAACATCGCCTGTTGAAGAAAATACAGCGCAAGCTATTGAAGCCATTACGATATACTTAA
>JAESTO010000007.1 GCA_016763565.1 Gammaproteobacteria bacterium
GCCGTTAAGCAGGTGACGCAAGCAGTGCATCATTTGCGTGGTATGTCACCACTGTGGACAAGTAAAAAACATGATAAATAATACAAAAATATTGTATGACCGCATTGTCAACACCCCGCATATTGGTGAGCTCATCGGCGATAATATTATCCATGGTACAGCCGGGCGAGCAGGGCGTAGTGATGTGGTTGATATTTATTTACGTGTAGCTAATGGTATTATCCACGAGGTAAAATTCAAAGCGCATGGTAGTGCTGCAACATTGGCGGCGGCTGCATTGGCCGCTGAGAAATTACATCACCTTGCTGTGAATCAAATAACAGAAGTGACTTACCCATTAATCATCAAGACATTACAATTGGCCAGTAATGAAATGAGCAGTGCGGTATTAGTTGAGTCTGCACTGCAATCAGCTATGCAACAAATAGAGAACGATCATGAATGATACTGTCAAAATCAATGAAAGCACTAGCCCTCTCCAGTTAACGCCCGCAGCTGTTGTGCACATCAAGGAATATGTTGCCAAACATCAGCATGCATTAGGTATGCGTATCGATATTAAAGATGCGGGTTGCTCAGGGAAACGTTATGAAATTAGTGCCGCCGATAAAATTAACGATGACGATATAGTGATCGAGCAACAGGGTAGCAAAGTTGTCGTTAATCGTGACAATTTGCTCTATTGTGTAGGTATGGAGGTGGATTATATCACCGAAGGCTTAAATAGAAAATTAGTATTTAATAACCCTAATGCGGATCACCTTTGTGGCTGTGGCGAGAGTTTTTCGTTAAAAAAATAAACATCCCCCTTGATATTTTAATTAATATCCTCATATTATCTGCAAATTAACAATTTAACACAGGAGCCGAACATGACTGCAACAGCTAAGAAAGAAACCTTAGGTTTTCAAACCGAGGTCAAACAATTACTCCATTTAATGATTAATTCTTTATACAGCAACAAAGAAATTTTCTTGCGTGAATTAATTTCCAATGCAGCAGATGCGTCAGATAAATTGCGTTTCCAAGCTTTATCTAATGATAAGCTATTAGAGTCTGATCCTGAGCTATCAGTGCGTGTGAGTTTTGATGAAAAAGTGCAAACCGTTACTATTTCAGACAACGGTATTGGTATGAATCGTGATGATGTTATTAGCCACCTAGGCACCATTGCTAAATCAGGCACTAAGAATTTTTAGGCACCTTAACCGGCGATGAAGCTAAAGACGCTAAACTTATCGGGCAATTTGGTGTGGGTTTTTATTCCGCATTTATTGTTGCTGATAAAGTAACCGTTGAAACACGCAAAGCAGGTGACAAATCTTCGGCAGGTGTGCGTTGGGAATCAGATGCCAGTGGTGAATATACCGTTGAAAACATCGATAAAGTAGCACGTGGTACCACTATTGTTCTACATTTGAAAAAAGAAGAAAAAGAATTTCTTGACCATCATCGCTTACAAGAACTTATCAAAAAATATTCTGATCATATTAACTTACCCGTGATTATGAAGGTGACTAAATCAGTACCCGATGATAGTGCGCCTAAAAAGAAATCTAGCAAAGGTGCAGAAGAAAGTGCTGACAGTGAAGCTGAAGATGACGAACCTAAAATGAAGGATGTCGAAGTCGATGAAACTATTAATGCTGCAAAAGCACTATGGACTGTTCCTAAGAGTGACATTACTAAAGACGAATATAAAGAGTTCTACAAACATATTTCCCATGATTTCGATGAACCATTAACATGGAGTCATAACAAAGTTGAAGGTAAATTTGATTACACCAGTTTATTGTATTTACCCAAACGTGCCCCGTTTGATTTGTTTGACCAAGATCAGAAACAAAAACATGGTTTAAAACTTTATATTCAACGTGTGTTTGTGATGGATGAAGCCGAAAATTTCTTACCGCGTTATTTGCGTTTTATTAAAGGAATTATTGATTGTAAAGATTTGCCACTGAATATTTCACGCGAAATTTTGCAACGTAGTACCGTTGTCGACAAAATCCGTTCAGCTTGTATTAAGCGTGGCTTAGCTATGATCGAAAAAATAGCTAAAGATAAAGAAAAATATGATGACTTCTGGAAACAATTTGGTAACGTCATTAAAGAAGGCATCATTGAAGATAGCGAGAACAAAGATAAAATCGCTAAAATCTGTCGTTTTTCTACGACAAAATCGCCGAGTGAAGCGCAAGATATATCACTCAATGATTACATTGCTCGTATGCAGGAGAAACAAGACAAAATTTATTATATTACGGGTGAATCTTACGCAGCCGCTAAAAACAGTCCACACCTAGAAATCTTTGCCAAAAAAGATATCGAAGTGTTACTATTAACCGATCGTGTTGATGAATGGGTCGCGACTCATTTAACTGAATTTGATGGAAAATCATTACAGTCTGTTGCTAAAGGTGAATTAGATTTAGGCGACCTTGATGACAAAAAAGATAAAAAGGAAGAGCAAGAAAAAGTGAATGATGCGTTCAAAAGTGTGCTTGAACAGATGAAAAAAATATTAGGTGAAAAAGTCACTGATGTGCGTTTAACCGATCGCTTAACGTCATCACCAGGTTGTATTGTCGTTAATGAACATGACATGACGTCACAAATGCAACAAATTTTAGCGCAAGCAGGCCACGCTATGCCAGCAAACAAACCTGTCTTTGAAATTAATCCTGAGCATAATTTAATTATTAAATTAAAAGAAGTGCAAGATGACGAAAAATTTTCAGAGTGGACACATGTCTTATTGGATGAAGCTATTTTGGCTGAAGGTGGTCAGTTAGATGACCCTGCGGGTTTTGTGCAACGTTTAAATGGTTTGTTAGCTGCTGCTTAGTTCGGCATTGGAACAATATCGTCTATTTACTTCATGGCTACATAGGTAGGGCGGGCTTTGCCCGCCAACCATCGGCACTATATGCTAGTACCGATGGTTGGCAGGCAAGGCCTCTGAGGCATCGAGACATCAATAAAAATTCATTATTAATCAATACGCTAAGAAAAAAAACCAGCATAAAAGGCTTTTCTCACGTTATGTGACACCCCACCAGGCTTTGCCTACAGACTATCCGTACAAAAGCCGATACATTTTCTTATTACATCAATTCTATTCGTGTTCTTTATCTTTCCAAACAGGGTAGAGACAGACTGTAACGTTGTCTTTTATCATAAGATACAAAAATCTAAACAATACAGCTATACCGTCTTATGTTATACTTCCCCCCGAGTTGGCTAAGCAGTCGCTTCATATTTTTCATGAAGAGGAAAGTCCGGGCTCCATAGGGCAAAGTGCCAGATAACATCTGGGCGGCGTGAGCCGATGGAAAGTGCCGCAGAAAATATACCGCCTTGCATTTTTGTGAGGTAAGGGTGAAAAGGTGCGGTAAGAGC
>JAESTO010000031.1 GCA_016763565.1 Gammaproteobacteria bacterium
AGCACTGCGTAGCCAATAACCCAATTCGGCATACCCGTGATGATAGTTAACATCAGCAATATTAATCGCACCTAAAAAAACGGTGGGTTGCTCTGCAAGTGTCGCTGGCATCGCTTCTTGCCCTGCTAGCGTTACTCTTTTATAAATCATAAAGCCATAAGCACTCTTTTTTTTCCAATCATCCACTTGCTCGTCGAGCCACACTTGCGCCTCTGTTAAGGAATAATCGGCACGGCACCAACTCATAAACGGCAGTGCATCAGCACTTGATTCGAGCGCTGCTTGCCAATAATCATATGCATCTTCCCGTTGAATAGGACGAATACCGATACTATATTGCTCAAAGTGTGTCTTCATATAAAAATAGTTAGTGCAAAGTCAGTTATAATAAACCGTCATGAAAAAAGTAATTATCTCCTTATTATGCTGTGCTTGTCTAGTGCCATCAATACTTTTAGCAGCAAATAAATTAACCCTGAATTATAAAATAACGGGTATACAAGAGGCTCGTCTGAAAAATGCACTTGCCCGTTTACAAGCAGCACAGGGCGATATGCTTCTCAACAAAGATGAGATTGAAGGCTTATACCAGCAAGGTGCAAAAAATATTCGTCAAGCACTGCAACCTTATGGCTACTTTAAAGCAAGCATCCTCACGCAACAGTTAACGCATGACGGACCGCAATGGACAGCTAGCTATCACGTGACCCGAGGTATCCCTTTGAAAATTGCGCACGTTAATATCGTACTTGAGGGTCCTGGCAAACATGCCGTTTTCTTTAAACATTTGCTGAGCCATTTTCCCGTCAAAGCTGGCCAACCATTTTCAACTGCAAACTTTGACAAAGCGCGCCAAGCATTTTTTGCTATGGCCAGAAATAATGGTTACATGAAAGCAAAAATGTTTAAACAACAAGTGCGTATTAATTTACAAGCTTATAATGCAATTATTATTTTTCATATGACAACGGGTAAACGTTATCAATTTGGCAAAATTCGCTTTAATAAAAACCCTTTCAATAATGATTTTTTAACGCATTATGCAAACTTCACCTCAGGAGAAGTCTACTCTGCTAAAAAATTAACTACCTTTCAACAGAATTTAAGTAACAGTCGCTATTTTCAACAAGTATTAGTACATCCTGGTATAGCTAAGGCACAGGATAAAGACATTCCCATTAATGTCAATGTCACACCGGTTAGGCCGCAGCATTATAGCCTTGGTGTGGGTTATGCCACCGATACCGGCTCGCGCGCAAGCATTGGCTGGCAATGGCGTCGTATCACTGCCAGCGGCCATCATTTATCAACACGCATTGGCACGGCATGGAAAACAGGTGAAACTATTTCAGCAACTTATTATATTCCTGGTGCTGATCCCGTAACAGATGTCTATGCCATTAACACCTCATTTGTTAATAATATTGCGCCGGTAGGCACACGGCGTACGCAAAATTATGGGTTAAGCTATACCACTGGACAAGGTTTCTGGCGGGAAACAATCGGTATAGTTTACACACTGGAAAATTTTGAGATTAATAAAACAGAAACAACCGCTAAGCAAAGTGGTTATTCAGCTTTATTAATGCCTCATATTTCTTGGACTCGTATTGAAACCGACAATCCTATCAAACCAAGTTATGGCACAAAATTTAAAATTGATTTACGTGGCTCAAATAAGGTTGTTTTTTCTAACACCAGTTTTTTGCAGATAGTAGCCTCTGGGAAATGGATTCAGCCCATCACTCACTGGAATCGTTTAGTATTGCGTGGTACTGCCGGTATAACCATTACCAATAATGTAAATGAATTACCTTTATCAAAACGCTTCACGGCCGGTGGCTCACAAAGCGTACGTGGTTATGGCTATAAAAGTTTGGGACCGGGTAAATATCTGTTAGTAGGTAGTGCAGAGCTACAACAACGGGTTTATGGCAATTGGTTCGTTGGCGCATTTTATGACATAGGTAACGCATTTAATAACATTAAAACACCGCGGCTAAAACGTAGCCCTGGTGTAGCAATTATTTGGATGTCACCTATCGGCAATATGGAATTAAGTGCTGCGCGCGCATTGGACCTTGAGAAACAACCCTGGTCGTTTAAATTTAGTTTAGGCGCATTACTATGAGATTTAATAAACGTATTGCCATCATCACAACCATCATTATTCTCGTTGGTTTTTTTAGTGCACTACTCACCACAACTTGGGGCATGCGCTTAACTTATCAACTCGTGCAACCGCTTATTCCTGGAAAATTAATCATAAAAAATTTACAAGGTCGTTTAATTGGTCCACTGTACGCACAACGAGTAGACTATCAAGATAAACATGTCAAAATATTGGTTAAGAACGCGCAGCTTAATTGGCATCCTGCAGCACTGCTGACAGGATCATTGCATACTTATAATGCACAAGCAGACATGCTCAGCCTTAAAGTACTTGCACAACTACCCTCAACAGATGAAAGCAATAACTCCCCTACTATTTTTCCACTCAAATTTATTGCCGATCAGTTAACTGTGAAGAAATTTTTGTTAAAAATTCACGAAAATACCCCCTTAGTATTTGTTAATCTTGATCTGCAAGGAAAAACAGACTACAACACCGTGTATATAAAAAAATTACAGGGGCACTATGCACAGCAACCTCTAACCATGAGTGGAAAATTACAAATTTTACCGATGACAGCTCATTTAAAATTAATCACACAATTGCAAAACAAACCTATTGCTATGGATATAAATGCCACTCATTTATTTAGCAATCATCCTTGGGCAATAAAAATATATCTGCAATCTTCGCAACACAGGTTAGCGGGCAAGATTAGTGCTCATGGCGATCATCAAATATTCCAAGCCGATGGTCTAGTGGTCATAAAAAAACAACGTTACTTACCTGCCACAAAACTAGCTTTTATGATCCGCGGGAAACAAAAAAATCAGCGCTGGCAGTTTAGAGCCACCAGTCATTGGAAAAATATACACTGGCCACTATCGTTGGCCAGGAAATACCCTGTTGCTATTTCAAGCAACAGCGGAAAATTTTCCTTACGCGGCAATACTCAACACTATAAAATACAATTAACATCATCACTCACTGGAAAGAACATTCCTCCTAGTCAATTGTTAATGAAAGGCATTGGTAATGCTCAGAAAATCAATCTGAAAACTATTCGAATAATAATGCTAGCAGGATTGATCACCGGTAATGCCAGCATAGCTTGGTCACCACAATTAACGTGGCATAGCCAATTGATTGGCCAACACATTAATCCTGCCATAAAATGGCAAGCTTGGCCAGGCAATATAAGTTTTAATGTGCTGAGTCAAGGGGCGAGAATAAAACAAACATTTAATGGTCAATTGCAAATCAATTCATTGCAAGGAAAATTACGTCAACAAGAAATTTGTGGCAAAGCAAACCTTAGGTATACTGATGGTGAATTAAAAAATTCCATGGCTAATTTTCATTTTGGTGATGCACACTTAGTCGCTAACGACCGAGGCAACAAACACCACGAAATAAACTGGCATATCAACATTCCCGATCTTAGTAAGATTTTTCCTCGGAGTAATGGCCGTATTATTAGTCAAGGGCTAATAAAATACCCACAAATTAAGCTTGCTCTGCAGGCAAGCAATGCCCGCTGGGAAAAACAACGTATTGACACACTTAATATTCAAGGCTTAGTCTATGTAGATGGCAATCATCCCTCACGGTTAACATTCACTGGTAAAAATATTTTAATAAACAATCATCACATTAACTCTATACGTTTGAAACTTGGCGGGCAAAAAAAACAACAACATTTACAAGCGACATTAACTATGCCTCAAGCAAAGCTACAGTTTAAAATTTCCGGACATTACATTAAACATTTATGGCATGGCCAAATCAACAACCTAACATTACAATCAATAACACTGGGGAATTGGCAGTTAAAAAAATCTGTTCTATTACAATTATCTGAGAAACAGTTTGTTTTATCACCCCTATGCTGGCTATCACGACAACAAGGCATTTGTCTTAGTACAAATTGGCAAGCAAAAAGTGGTTGGCGAAGCCATGTAAAGTTGACCCACATTAAGCTACAACCTATTACAAAATTATTTTTCAAACAATTTTCCCTAACCAGTTTGCTTAATTTTAATGGCGAATTTAATTTATCAACAACCCAACCACTATCTGCAAAAATTAATGGGGAATTGTTAAGGGGGAAATTTATTTATCAACAGGGAATGATGCAAGACACTTTGCCGATAACCTCAGGAAAATTTATTGGCACAGTCGACCAGAAAGGTTTGCAATCCTCTCTAAAAATACATGCCGATAAAAATAATTTTGTTAACGCCCAGTTTTCTTTGCCCGGCTATACGCACCTGCAACCATTGGTTCAGCAACAAAAAATACAAGGGAATTTAACCTCTCATTTTTCCAAATTATCTTGGCTAACCTTATTGTCACCTAATGTAAAAAACATTACTGGCAATAGTCAAATTGATTTGCAGTGGCTTGGCACTATACACACACCTAAACTTTCCGGTAATATAACCATTAAGCATGCTGCTTTTAATATTAAAAATAGTGGTTTACACTTAAGAAAAGTCAATCTAACAGCCACCGCTGATAAAAAACAAATATTTTATTCTGCACAAATGCAATCAGGAAAAGGTCTATTGCATATTACTGGATATACTTGGTTAAATAAGCAAAATTTTCCTAGCCAACTAAAAGTAACGGGTAAAAATATTATCGTCGCTAATTCATCAGATATGAAAATCACTGCATCGCCTGACTTAACGCTAAAAATTAATCGCGACAGTTTATATGTTGACGGCCGTGTTACTGTACCAACAGCTGTTATTTATATTCGTGATTATGCTAGCACTGTAACATTACCTAGCAATACTGTATTTATTAATCAAGAAATAGTGACGCAAAAAACATCGCATAAATTATTAGATAAACTGTATGCCAAGATAACGCTGATCTTAGGTGATGATGTCAATTTTCGCACCAATAATTTTTCTAGTAAATTAGCCGGTTCAATCACACTCAACGAGCAACCTGATAGCATTACGACTGGCAATGGTGAGTTAAGAATTATTAACGGTGCCTACAAAATATATGGTCAACAACTCATTGTTAATAATGGAAAGTTGCTGTTTGTTGATAGCCCAGTGACCAACCCTGCACTGAGTATTCGTGCACAGAAACAAATTACAGCAGTAATCACTGATAAATTTGATAGTGCCAGTATCGATAAAAAATCACAGCAGCCACAAGGGATTCCACAACAGCAAACCATTACAGTTGGCGTGGAAATTACTGGCACACTAAATAGCCCCAAGGTTAAACTATTTTCATTACCCATGCAATTAAGTCAAACTGACATTTTATCTTATTTGGTGTTAGGCGTTTCACAAAATCGGGCAGGTGCTAGCGGCAGCCAAGCCTTATGGCAAGCGGCTAATACATTAAAAGGTGTGGGCACAATTACTAAAGGCGTCAAGAATATTTTTAGCCTCGATCAATTATCTGTTGAATCTAGTTCATACGTTGATCAAAGTGCTAAATCAATTAAAGATGGAACATCGGGAGTAAAGCATAATACTTCAGTCGTACTGGGAAAAATGCTATCGCCTAAATTATTTATTGGTTATAGTATCGGGCTAATTGAACCAATTAATACCATTCATGTGCGCTACAAAATTTCTAAAAACTGGCAATTGCGCAGCAAGTCAAATTCATTGGGTAACGGCATTGATTTGTTTTATACCTTTGAAACAGGTTAGTACTAATTTGAGATTTGTACGCAACAGAATATAATGTCAGTTTTGCTCACCAAGCCTGAGATGCGAACACACAAACAAATAAATTAAAAAAACACTCCCTCAAAAAACGGGGCTAAACGACAAAGGCAGTATAAGCTAACTGGATCACTGCTGAAGGTACAATGCCAAGTGCTAATAATGCTAAACCATTAAGACTAATCGCTATGCGAGAATCGAGTGCTAAGGATAAGGGTTCGTTATTTTGTGGTTTATCGAAATACATTACTTTGACGACACGCAAGTAATAGTAAGCGCCAATTACCGCTAAAATAATGGCGATGCAAGCTAGCCATACTAAGTGTGCATCAACTAAAGCTTCAAGCACACCCACTTTGGCAAAGAAACCTGCCGTCGGTGGAATACCTGCCATGGAAAATAAAATAATGAGCATCATTAATGCTAACCATGGATTGCGTACGCTTAAACCTTTTAAATCGTCAATACTTTCTAAATCGATATCTTTTTTCGCTAATAAAATCACCATGCCAAAACCACCGAGTGACATAACTGCATACATTAAGGTATAAAACATTGATGCCGCATATCCTTCAGGTGTTGCCGCACATAAGCCTAACAACATATAGCCACCATGTGCAATGGTGGAATACGCCAACATACGTTTAATATTGGTTTGCGCAATGGCTACCACATTGCCTAATACCATTGATAGTATCGATAATAAAATTAATAACTGCTGCCACTGACCGTGCAAACTTGGCATCGTATCAACCAACAAACGAATCACTAATCCAAACGCAGCAATTTTCGGTGCAACAGTAAGAAATAAAGTCGCGGCAGTTGGCGCGCCTTCATAAACATCAGGGATCCACATATGGAAAGGCACTACACCCAATTTAAAGGCTAAACCCGCCACAACAAAAACCAACCCTAAAACAAATATTATCGATTGTGCATGTGAAGTATCGCTAAGCACACTAGCCACTTTACTAATATCTAAACTGCCAGTAGCACCATAAAGGAATGATAAACCAAATAACAGCATGCCAGACGATAAAGCACCTAATACAAAATATTTAATAGCCGCTTCAGAAGCTCTGCTTGAGTGACGATATAATGCAACCATGGCATAAATCGGCAAGCTCATTAATTCTAAACCAAGATATAAAGACAAAAAATTGTGTCCAGAAACGACGACCAGCATGCCAAGGATAGAAAACAATCCCAGCATGTAAAATTCACCTTGTGGAATATTGCGTTGATTAATATAATCCCGTGAATACATAAATACAAAAATACTGCTGAGGATAATCGCTATTCCTAATAAGCTCGCTACTTTATCATGAACGAATAGGCCATAAAAACTAACACTGTTTGGTTCAGAGTATAGGCATATAACAATAATTGCTGCACCAACTAAGGTTAATTGTGTCAAGGCATAAGTTAATAGTCGTTTGCGTTGCGACACAAATAAATCAACCAGCAACACGACACATACCATGCCCAGTATAAATAACTCAGGAGAAACGATTTTAAAATTTAAGGTGGGTAATATCGCATTCATTACACTTTACTCGTCATGGCTAATTGCAAAATATGTGGCACTGAAGCATGGAAAACTTTTAATATCGGTTCAGGATAAACACCCATAAAAATAACGAT
>JAESTO010000032.1 GCA_016763565.1 Gammaproteobacteria bacterium
AGTGATTGAAATGAATCCACGGGTATCACGTTCCTCAGCATTGGCCTCTAAAGCCACAGGTTTTCCCATTGCAAAAATTGCCGCAAAATTAGCAGTAGGCTATACTCTGGATGAATTACAAAATGATATTACTGGCGGTGCAACACCTGCTTCGTTTGAACCCACTATCGACTATGTCGTTACTAAAATCCCCCGCTTTAATTTTGAAAAATTTCCAGGTTGTGATGATCGCTTAACTACCCAAATGAAATCCGTTGGCGAAGCGATGGCGATTGGCCGCACTTTTCAAGAATCATTACAAAAAGCGATTATTAGTTTGGAAATTGACATGAGTGGTTTGTCGTCACTGACTAATTTGTTGGCGCATGATGCAATTCAAATGATTAGTACACAATTGCAAACACCGGGTGCTTATCGCTTATGGTATGTTGCTGATGCCTTGCGTGCTAATTTTAGTATAGATGATGTTTATCAACTTAGTGGCATTGACCCGTGGTTTTTAGCACAACTTAATGATTTAATTCATACCGAGACTAAACTTATTAATACCGGCATACATAATCTTGATGCCAATACGTTGCGTCTGTTAAAACGCAAAGGTTTTTCTGACCAATATCTCGCTAATTTATTAGCAGTAAAACAAGATGATGTTCGCCAATTGCGTTATAAATATCAGGTGCACCCAGTTTATAAACGTGTTGATACCTGTGCTGCAGAATTTTCCACTAATACGGCTTATTTATATTCGACCTATGAAACCTATTGTGAGGCTAAACCCACTAATAAGAAAAAAATCATGATTCTAGGTGGCGGCCCTAATCGTATTGGCCAAGGAATTGAATTTGATTATTGTTGTGTGCATGCTGCTTTAGCCATGCGAGAAGATGGTTATGAAACCATCATGATGAATTGTAATCCAGAAAC
This sequence comes from Gammaproteobacteria bacterium, assembly GCA_016763565.1. The sequence goes on from JAESTO010000032.1 coordinate 925, forward strand.
CGTTTCAACTGATTATGATATTTCTGATCGATTGTATTTCGAGCCGTTAACCTTAGAGCATGTTTTAGAAATTGTTCGCATTGAACAACCGTATGGGGTCATTGTGCAATATGGTGGACAAACACCGTTAAAACTTGCGGTTGAATTGGAAGAAAATGCTGTGCCCATCGTTGGTACTAGCCCCGATGCAATTGATCGGGCAGAAGATCGCGAGCGTTCCAACAATTATTATTAAGCTTAGGATTGCGTCAACCCAACAATGCCACAGCACGTGATAGTCAGCAAGCACTGAATTTAGCGCAAACGATTGGTTATCCTTTAGTGGTCAGACCGTCTTATGTGTTGGGAGGGCGCGCGATGCAAATTGTCTATAACGATAATGAATTGCAGCACTATATGAATACCGCAGTCACAGTATCGCCGACTTCTCCAGTATTATTAGATCGTTTTTTAAATGCAGCTATTGAGGTCGATGTCGATGCAATATGTGATGGTAAAGAGGTGTTAATTGGCGGTATTATGCAACATATCGAGCAAGCGGGCATTCACTCGGGTGATTCATCCTGCTGTTTACCACCCTTTAGTTTAGCGGAAAATTTGCAAAAGGAATTGCGTCGCCAAACCACGCTGCTTGCTTTGGAATTGAAGGTGATAGGCTTGCTCAATATTCAATTCGCTATTCAAGAAAATACTGTTTTTGTTTTAGAAGTTAATCCCCGTGCTTCACGCAGTGTACCGTTTGTGTGTAAAGCTACCGGTGTGCCCTTAGCAAAAATTGCTGTGCGTTGCATGCTTGGTATAACCTTAGAAGAGCAAGGTTATACTCAGGAAATCAAGCCACAACGTTACTCTGTAAAAATGCCAGTATTTCCTTTCGCAAAATTTCCTGGCGCTGATCCCATGTTGGGCCCAGAAATGAAATCAACCGGTGAAGCGATGGGTCGTGGTGAAACATTTTCTGAAGCTTATAGTAAAGCTTTATTAGGCGTAGGTGCTATCATTCCAACATCAGGCAAAGTATTTATTAGTGTGCGTGATAATGATAAGCTTGTTGCCGTTGAATTAGCAAAGCAATTTATAACATTAGGTTTTACAATTACGGCGACTAAAGGGACAGCTGCGCGCTTGCAGCAAGCAAATATTAGTTGTGAAGTTGTCAATAAAGTTTCGCAAGGCCGCCCTAATATCGTTGACAGTATTAAAAATGGCGAAGTCCATTTTATTGTTAATACGACAGAAGGCAAACCATCAATCGGCGACTCCTTTGCTATCCGCCGTAACGCCGTGCAACATAAAATTCCTTACACTACCACGATTGCTGCAGCACAAGCGACAGTGATGACGCTGTATTAGAGCAGAATAAGGTGATTGCTTATATATTTTTGTGTGGATAGAGAAGATAGGGGTGTAAAAAATTTCACAGGGAGAAACAGGGATGAACACACATGGATTAAAAGTAAGAAAAAACGGTAATAAAAACCCCACACAGCTTAATGTAGCGCACGGGCAGTTTTTATATGATGTATGATGACATCCAATAAGGGTTGGCCATAGCGTTGTAATTTTGTTTCGCCGATGCCGTTAATGTGGAGCATATCAGTCAGTGATTGCGGTTTATGTTTGGCTAATTCTATGAGGGTTTTATCGTGGAAAATAATATAGGCTGGAACATTTTTTATTTTTGCTAGTTCTTGACGTGTGGTTTTTAGAGCTTGAAATAAGTCTTTGTCAGTTGCTGTCGATAACTGAATATTAATAACAGAACTTTTTCGTGTGGGTTTATCGATAATAAATTTTTTAGGGTAACTGCGTAGCTCAAGAGCGTTTTTTTCACGGAGGAAGTCACGGCCTTTTTTCGTGATACTCAATCCGCCGTGCCCGGCAATGTCTACTCCCAACATATTCTGGGCAACCAGTTGACGGAAGATATTTTGCCATTCTTTTTTGTTGTATTCTGTACCAATTCCGTAAGTGGTTTGTTGGTGGTGATTAAAGCGCTTTATGCGCTCGTCATCTGTGCCTAACAACACGTCTGTCAGATAGCCAACGCCAAAGCGCTGGCCAGTGCGATGAACGCAAGACAACGCTTTTTGTGTGGCGATAGTGCCGTCAAATACCTCAGGCTTCGTTTCGCAAGTGTCGCAATTATTGCAGGGTTCTGAATTGTCGCCAAAATATTCCAGTAATATCTGTCGTCGGCAACAAGCCGCTTCACATAGTCCGAGCAATGCATTAAGTTTCTGATGCTCGATACGTTTTTGTTTTTCTGGCGCTTCAGAGTTATTGATCCAACTTCGTTGCATAGCAGCATCGTCCATGCCGTAAATCATGTAAGCATTCGCGGGAAGACTATCTCGTCCAGCACGTCCGGTTTCTTGATAATAGGCTTCGATATTTTTGGGAATATTCATGTGCACTACGAAGCGTACATCGGGTTTATCTATGCCCATACCAAAGGCGATAGTGGCAACAATAATTATTTTATCTTCGCGCAGAAAGCGCGTTTGATCTTCCGAGCGTGTTTCTGTCGAAAGTCCTGCGTGGTAAGGCAATGCATGACGCCCTTGTTGCTGCAGCCACGCGGCCATGTCATCCACTTTTTTACGAGAAAGACAATAAATAATGCCGCTATCATGAGGATGATTTTCATTGATGAAGTGCAATACTTGTTGCTTGGGATTATTGCGATAAGCAATGCTATAGTGGATATTAGGTCGGTCAAATCCGCTGATAAATGTTTTGCCATTTTCAAGACCCAGCTGGTTAATAATATCTTTGCGGGTTGGTTTATCTGCAGTAGCCGTAAGGGCGATGCGTGGGATATCAGGAAAGCTATCAGCAAGTAGTGACAAAGCTGCATAGTCAGGACGAAAATCATGCCCCCACTGTGATACACAATGCGCTTCATCGATAGCAAATAATGCAATATTGCATTGTTGTAAAAGTTGTAGAAATTCAGGCATTATCAACCGTTCTGGTGCAACATAAATCAAATCCACAGTACCAGACAGCATTTTTTCTCGCATATCTTGGATATGCGAGAATGACATGGAGGAATTGATTGCGCCAGCGGAAATGCCGAGTTGTTCTAACGTATCAATCTGATCTTGCATGAGGGCTATTAAGGGTGAAACTATCACGCCTACACCCTCACGAGAAAGTGCTGGAATTTGATAACAAAGCGATTTTCCTCCACCCGTAGGCATGAGTACAAAAGCATTATTGCCGGCAATTACATGATCAATAATTTCGGCCTGTTGCCCAAGAAAGCGATCATAACCGTATCGTTCCTGTAATATTTTAATGGGTTGATTTTTCATGTTTTCGATTTTATAGTGGGTTCTAACGATGCAGAATAGAAAGTGTTTATCAGCTAACTATAATAATTTACTGGTTTTATGGTGCTAATGTAGGGCGGGCTGTGCGCCGATTTATTTGGCAAAATTTACATTATAAAAAATGACAGTGGGCTGTGAGCTAGATTATATTTAACAGCCGACTGTAGGATAATAGCATGTAATAATGGCTAGAGATGTAATCTATCGTACGTTTATTTTTTGTGAAAAAAAGGTTTGAGTTATGCGGGAGGATTACACACCTTAAGTTAAGGCTAGGCTGATGCAATAAGCAATGAAAAGTAGGCGGTGTTGTATGTGCCGATCATGGATTATACCTTGATATTTTCACAGACAAAGGTAGCGGCGTGAGCACCGATACTTGGCAGGCAAGGTCTGAGGTGTCGATACATTATCACATAAAAATTTCTTATTAATCAATAAGTTAAAATAATAATTCAGTGAAACAACCTATCTATGCAAGAGAAATTGCTCTAGCTCATTCGCTGTATTATAGCCATCGTTTGTTCTTTTAATCCAGAGATTTTTTGCAGGGTTTTCTCGATGTATGTGTCGATACCTTAGCAAGGCCCGGCCTACATTGGCGTCATAGGTAGGCCAAGCTAATATTCGTTAATTATTTATTTAGCGTCGGAATTTTAGCAACTAAGCGCATGGATGCGGTTAATTCTTCAAACTGTAACCACGGGCGTA
>JAESTO010000033.1 GCA_016763565.1 Gammaproteobacteria bacterium
ACTGCTTCCAGCAATGGCATTGTGATAGATGAAGTGAATGTAGCGTCTGTTGTCGTAGCTGGAAGAATAAGACGTTAGTTAAGATAGCAGACGCTTCTAGAAATCAACATTTTTCTATAGCAGATAAAATAATTGGCCAGCCATCTCACTGGCGAACGGGTGCATGGACATGGCCTCATTTATCATCACTATACGATATGGCGCCAGTTGATATGGCAGTGCATGGTAGTTATATCCACGTTGGTGAGAAATCATTATAGTAAATATCATCCTAGAATACGCGTTTAACTACCAGAGCTGGATTAAATTGAAGCCAGGAATCGCTCGAAAAAAATTTAGTGATAAAAATTAACGAAATAAAACCAGACGTGTAAACTACGTCAGATTAATATGAAAGGAGAAATAACATGACCGATCAAGTAACTGAGGCCGTACAAGCACCACCGGTGCAAGAGGTAATAGCACCGGAGGCTGTCAAAACCGAACCGCAGGTTAGACAGGTGATCGCGCATGGCGGATCGCGTGTGGCAATGAATTCAGCGGTGCAACGCATCTCTGCCGGTGGGCAAAATCCAGTACAGCGCCAACAAGATTTTATTCATTTGCAACAAACAGTTGGGAATCAAGCCGTGCTCCAAATGGTGAGTAAAATTAAACAGCGCAAAGCGGCACAAAAAGCATTGCAAGCGCGAGCTCTTGAAATTGTAGAGCAACAGGAAGCAGCAGCTAGCATGGTGACGACGGAGGGCAGTGTACCCGTACAACGTAGAGAAGATGGTGGTGCAGCTGCTGCGACACCTAGTGCCACAATGAGCACACGAAATCATACTGGCTTACCTGACAATGTAAAATCAGGTATAGAATCCTTGTCAGGCTACAGCATGATTGATGTTAATGTACATTACAATTCATCAAAACCCGCTCAGCTACAAGCCTTAGCCTATACTCAAGGTAGCGATATTCACGTAGGTCCAGGTCAAGAACAACATATTCCGCACGAGGCATGGCATGTCGTGCAACAAAAACAAGGCCGAGTCAGACCAACCATGCAAATGAAAGGGACTAACATTAACGATAATGATGCCTTAGAAAAAGAAGCTGATGTGATGGGTGCGCGAGCGGTGCAGATGAAATCATCAGCTGAGAGTGTTTCGATTGGTTCAGGTGGGACGCATTATGGAGGAGTTACGCAATTACGTAATAATACGGAAATTGATTATCAGCAAGGGACATTAAATTGGGCATATACTGCAGGTTCTGCCGCTACCGTTCCGGGCTATGCAGGGCCGCCGCTTGTGCCTGCTGTTCCAGTAGGAGCTACACAACCAGTGGGCGTGCACACTACAGCATTTTTAGATCCAGAAGATCCCGAACGTGGGGAGAATGCACGATCATATGCAGAAGGTGGCATTTATCTTGATTATACATATGCGCCTCAAAATAGAGGGCACCGATTAACTCAGGGCCATTTATTAAATGCCAACATGGGGGGTAAGGCACGCTCATATAATCTTTTCCCTATTACTGCCACTATGAATGATGCACATTCAGCAGTAGTTGAAGATACAGTTAAACATATGTTAATTACTGTAAAAAGAAATCGAGTAAATGAATATGCAGCAGCAGTTAGGCAAGCTGCTATTACTGCTGCAGGGCCAATATTACAGACTGCTGCTGACACAGCAGGAGCTAATGCAGCAATCACAGCATTACAAACTAGCGGACTGCTTGCAGGCTTTATAAATCATGCACAAGTAGCTACATCATTTAATGATTTATTAGTTAGATTGGGACAGTTGCCTCAAAATACTGGACAAGTAGGCATTAATGCTGCTCATGCAGCACGAAATGCACAACTGAATGCTGTGGGTAATCCGGCAGCCGCTGCAGAGCAAACACGAAGGCTAACGCCTCAACAGATAATCGCAGATTCATCGCTAACTGCTGCTCCTCTGGCACCAGGAAATGTGGCAGCAGCAACGACAGCAGGCGTAAATGCTGGTGCGTCGGCAACACGAGGAGCAGCCCAAGTTACAGCAGCACGAAATGCACAACAAGCTTATAATACAACAATTACAGCTGGTTATTCACCTGCCGTAGCTGGAGTAGCTGCATCGCATCAGCCTGTTGGGCCAGCTGGTACTCGAGCAGCAAATTCCGATGATATAGCGGCAGCAGCAAGCTCAGCGCCAGCAACAGTAGGTACTTCACTATGGGATAATACTAGAGTTTTCTACGAGGTAAAAGTAGAGTCTCCTGGTTTAAATGGAGGAGTTTTTTCACCGGCAACTATACATCAAGAAAAATTTATTTGTACGGCTTATACAACGGCTAATGATGGAACAACTCGAAGAGGAGATGGCACTGGATTTAATCGGATAGAGATAATGGATAGATCCCAAGTATTTAATGCTGAATTAGAGTCGTTAGGATTTGGAGCTAACAACTATTTAGTAGGTAGCTTTGCCATCGATCCTACAGCACTTGGAGTAGTTGCTACAGGTGCCGGTACACCAGGAGCTCCTTCTCAACATAACATATTTGATAATACTGGAGCTGTTACAGGGCATGCGACACTATTTAACCATAGTCCTTAGCCCTAATCAAAGGCATTTTTCAATGAAGTGGGTGATTCCTACGAGTGTTATGCCGATGCCGTGGCAGATGAAGTGGTGCAAGGGGAGTCAGCAGAAAACTTGTTAACAGAAAATATGTTCAACTTTTCTAGTCATAGCAACATACAGTCTTTTTCAGCAGCATTGCAGTTTGTTAATTTACATAATATAGGTATCGGTATCGACGCTGCTGTTGGTGGTAGCGCTATGGGTGCAATTTATGGGCGGCCAGAAAAATTTTCGAATAAAGAGCCTGAAAACCTTGAAAGAGAACAGGCTATTTTTGCAAGAGAATTGCGCGATACTAGTGGAACAAAGTTTGAGACTTATCGGGTAACGTATGATGTGCTTTCTGCTGGACGTGGCATTAAACCAGGTGCCGCAGCAGAAAATGATGAAGCCGCATTGTCACGAGAAGTTTTCGAAGGAAAACTTCAAGTTGCTAGAGAACGTGGTGATAGAGATGGCATTGAGGCTTATCAAGGTATGTTGGATGAGTTACCAGGATCTGGTGGCATTGACTTCGATGGCGCTGAAAATACTGTCTGGTTAGATTTTAAAAGTGGGCACTATAGACCTTCTTTTTCATCTTGGGGTGTGGCTGCACCAGTATGGAGAACAGCTAATTATTCACCAGTAAAATGGCCTGACTCTCCTTGGGTGTAACATCATAAAATAAATTTTTTATCACAACCAGCAATTTAGATATCAAAGGGAAAAACAATGTCACAACAAACCACAGAAACGACACAACAAGATTTAATGCAAGAATCCATCGTTGCAACTACAGAAAATGCTGTGCGCGCTACTGATGCGTTGCAAACTAAACTGAGTGATGCAAACGGTACGGTGAATACCATCATTCAACGTGTATCTACAGGTAATCAATCATTACTACAACGTAAAAAAGATGCGATGTATTTACAACGTACGATTGGTAACCGTGCAGTGACACAGTTAATGAAAGGATTGCAAAAACGTGATGCGGGTAGTGAAGACACGGGTGCGATTCGTCAAACGGCTGCAGCCGGTGTGAGTGGTGCGGGCAGTCAATTACCGCACTACGATAAAATCCAGAATTCGTTTGGCAAACATGATGTGAGTAACGTGCAGGCCTATACGAATACATTGGCACAAGCCGCAAGCCGCTCGATTGGCGCAGAAGCATATACCACTGGA
>JAESTO010000153.1 GCA_016763565.1 Gammaproteobacteria bacterium
AAAAACACTCGTTAGGCAATGGGGTATGCTTCTTAATGCTTGTTTTTTGGTAAGGTTTTCGAGTAAATTTCCATCAATATTTGTCGGTAAAAAACAGAAAAAGAGGGAGCTATCTACCGCTTTTTCATTAGATATCATGGGCATTATGCTTGGTTTGTTTCCACAGAGACAAAAAGAAGAAAAAAAAGAGGACGTTTTAACTATAGAGGATATATATAATGACTTGAAAAAATCAATGGGAAAGATGAACCTAAGATTAGAAAAGCAAGCACATGAATCTAATAAATTTAAATTAAAAGAGGCGTTTTTGGAATTAAAAAAACAAGAATATGAAACTAAAAAACGCAAATTAGAGAAACAAAACACATTGCTCTCCAATTTATCAAACAAATCTTTTTTACATGCTAAGACACCTATGTTCGATATATCATTACGTTATGATGCGGTGAATTTTGTAAAATTGAATTTCCCAGAAGATTTCCTTGCTAATAAATCTGAATCTATAACCGCTTTGAAAAAAAACAATGGCTTTTCTGTATCGACAGTAAGTGGTCAGGGTTTATCTTTGTTTGAAGATATTAACGAGCAATTTTCAAAAGATTTTGATCGGAGATTGAGCATTTTTGGCAAGAACAATAAAGAATGGTCTGAGAAAAAAGCAGAAGTCAGAAATAGTGACATTGATATAGATACTATACAAGCTAATTGGACACAATTTCCTCTATCTTTTTTGCATCAATGCTTATCGCCTCTGGCAAATGAAAATAATTTTGTGCTAAAAATTGCTGCGACACAGAATGACAAAACATTAAAAAAACTAAACTATTGGCCATTAATGAATAATCATATATCACATGCTTGGAAAATGATAGATGAAAAAACAAAAGGAGGGACTTTTTTAGTTGAACCACACAATAAAAAAATTTTTTTCATTCATCGGTTAATAGTGACAGCATTTCAAGCCACAAAAGAACCAATGCAAATACACCGTGCCTACCCGGGTATCGGCATTAGTTACTGGCGGTTGCCTGATAAAACAGATGGCAATCAACAAGGTCTCTGCTTAACCGGTGTTGAGTTAATTGGCCATGAAAAATTTGTTACAGGATGGCGTGAACTATTGACAGAAGGGATCTTTAACAAAGAAAACTTTATGATGTCTGCTGAGGATGAACAAAAAAGAAAAAACGATGAGTCTGGGTATGTTTACTCGTTATTAGCAAGATATTTGTTTTCGTTGAATCGCTTTGTTGATGATAATTGGCGTCGTTGTCGTCAACCACTGCTAGCAAATATTGATGAAGCACTATCAGACGATAAAATAGGTTCTGTGCAGGCACATTGCCATAAAATAAATTCACTGATTTTTCAGGGCGGAGGGGTTAAAGGCACGGGGCACTTGGGGGCGATCAGTTACTTTGTTGAAAATGGACTGATTCAGTTAAAACAAATAAAACGTGCGGCGGGCACTTCCGCTGGTGCGCTAACAGCCCTGCTAGTTTCTCTAGGGAAAACGCATAAAGAAATTATACAAATAACACATCGATTAGATTTTAATGGATTGTTAGACGAAAAAGATGATGCTTTTCCTGGCGTCAATCCTAAGCTTATTTTCTTGTTAATACAAAAATTATTAGATCCACAATCTTATAGCAAGCCAGTTAGTCAGAAATATTTGCATAAGATACTTACCTTTTATGTCGCTGATAAATTAACGGATGTTTTTACAGTCATTGCCGAAAAAAAATTAGGCACGTCATTTTTCTTATCTTGGGGCATGTATTTCACTGGGGAAAAAATTTCTAATGTGATTAAGAAAAAGCTATATAAATTGTTGGGTTTGAAGAAGACGCGTGAGCTGGGTGATGAAATGCGCGATGAATTCTTAATCATTGCCAAGCAATATGATTTCAAAAAAATGGATGATTTTCTTGTTGATTTGTGCACGATTATTTTAAACTTATTTATTCCTCAACAGCTGAAAAGTAATCTTAAAAATTTGAAAGAGAGTAACAAACATAGTGTAGAAAAAAAAGACAGCATTAATTTGTTACAAGAAATATTGGGTAAAATTAACGATCAATCCAATAATCCAGGATTATTTACGGGTAAAAAACTTGCAGATAAAATAAAATTTTTGATAAAATCGGCCAGCTTACCTGTTGATATTACATTTTTTCAACTCGCTGAAAAATCGCGTAAAAATTCAGCGGTCTATAAAGAATTATTTGTAACTGCCTTTGATTTGGAAAAAAAAAGAACAAAAATTTTTTCAGCCATACATACGCCCAATGCTAAAGTATGGCAAGCTGTACGAGCGAGCACAGCTATTCCTTATTTTTTTCAACCTGAGGTTATTGAGATTAATGGCATAAGAAAACCCTATGCTGATGGGGGGGTGTTAGATAATTGTCCAGCAACTATTTTTGATGAAAATCGTTTTCGTGTTGACGCAACTAATACACTTGATGAATATTGGCATAATCCTTATGTATTAATTTTTCGTTTGCTTAGCCCTAAAAAATGGGCTGAATTTCAATCAGATGAAAATAACAAAACACCCCTGCTAGCAGAGAACAAAATAACAAGTAAAGAGAGTAGTTTTAATTTTTTTACTATGTTCAGTAAATTAGCGTTAGGATTTAAAGAAAAACAGTACAGTGATAGTTTATTGACACCTCATAAGTACCGCAGCTTATTTATTAATACATTAGGCATTAGCACGGTTAATTTTAATTTATCTCATGATGATAAACAAGCTTTAATGGCTTCTGGGCGACAAGCGGCGCAAAGTTTTTTGCGTAGATTGTGTCACAAATATAAGCCAATGAATCAGGGATCCTATTTCAGATATACACGGCAGTTAATTACTAATATTAAGCGTAATATCAAAGGACTACCAACGCAATACTGGGTAACAGCAGCGACTGAACAACTTGTCAATATTGAGGAAAATTTGGCCGTTAATGTTGGTAAGACATATAAACAGCAATTGGATGCATTGCATCAATTTTCGCAGGCGATTATTGCAGGTGAATGGCAACCAAAAAATAATGATGAAAAAAAAATAGATACGCAATGTTTTAAAATGGGTTTTTATGCAAGCAAACCAGAAGATTCACTTATTGATTCTTTATTGCAATGTATGCAAGCTGAAGAGACGGTGAAAGAAGTCAGAAGAACACTATCACTAAAAGATTTCTTGTGTGCCGAAGAAGTGCTCACCATTCTTAAAGTATCGGCTACCGTGTCAATATATATGAAAGTGAAAGACAGATTTAAATGGCTTTACACCTATAAAAAGAATAATGAAAAAAATGTTAATTTATGTTGGTGTGGTCGCGGTATTTATAAGCCATTATTCAAATATCAAGGATCAAAGAGCGATGACTGGACTAAGCTATAGTCAATTTCACGAGAGCCTTCGTATTCTATAATAGGATCAGATGATGTGAATTTACTTGAAAAGGGCCAGATTTGAAATTTGCTTCTGCAATCCTTGAAATATACGCAAACCCTGGTTAATTGCGTATAATGCCACCCTATGACTAGTTTGCCAAAATTTATTCATCTCAATATACACAGTGAATTTTCTATCATTGATGGTTTAGTAAAAATCAAATCATTAATGACCACCTGTGTTGAAAAAAATATGCCAGCAGTGGCGATTAGTGATCAAATGAATTTATTTTCACTGGTTAAATTTTATAAGGCAGCGTTAGCCACAGGCATTAAACCCATTATTGCTGCGCATGTTAAACTTATTGATGAGCAACAGCAAAAACATCGTTTGTTATTGCTGTGTCAGAATCATGCCGGTTATCAAAATTTATCGGAATTAATCTCTCGAGCTTATGTAGAAGGGCAACAAGACCATGAGCCATTGATAAATATGTCATGGTTAGTGGGTGCAACTGACGGTTTAATTGCTTTATCAGGTGCACAATATGGCAATATTGGCCAAGCATTGCTAGCAAATAACCAGGTAGCAGCCGAAAGTCATTTGCAACAATGGCAAAGCCTCTTTCCCAATCGTTACTATATTGAATTACAGCGAGTGGGGCATGTTGATGAGCATCATTATATTCCACAAGCCATAGCGTTGGCAGTAAAGCATCACGTGCCGGTGGTAGCGACTAATGCGGTGCGTTTTCTTACCCAAGATGATTTTTTTGCTCATGAGGCACGGGTTGCCATTCATGATGGCTATACCTTAGCTGATCCTAGACGACCAAAAATATATACGGCGCAACAATATTTACGCAGCGAGCAAGAGATGCAGGCATTATTTGCCGATATTCCCCAAGCTTTGCAAAACTCAGTGGAAATTGCTAAACGTTGCAACATGGAATTAATTTTAGGCAAAGTATCATTGCCTAATTTTCCCGTACCCAAAGGTATGACTGTTGCCGATTACTTGCGTAAAGAAGCTGAGAAAGGATTGCTGGAACGTTTGCCAGGCATTGATAACGTTGAAAATAAAACAGCAAGCTATCAACAACGCTTAAATAGAGAACTAGAGGTCATTATAAAAATGGGTTTCTCTGGATATTTTTTAATTGTTGCAGACTTTATTCGTTGGGCAAAAGAACAGGATATTCCAGTGGGGCCAGGC
>JAESTO010000034.1 GCA_016763565.1 Gammaproteobacteria bacterium
GGACACTCAACTAGCACAGTTAAACACTCAACGATTAATTGCTGCCGGCAAAGGAAAAGAAAATATTAACATTATGTACGAAACAAGAAGTGTTAACAACTATAATGAAATAAAAGGGATGATTGAAAAGGCTGAGATAATTAACATGATTGGCTTCGGGTTTGATCGCGATAATTTAGATGTTTTAGGATTTCCCAACAAACTTAAAACAGAGTTTTATCAAAAGAAGATTATTCGGTATTTAAACTATAAGGGAGAGATGACTAGTTTATCAAAACAGTTTGAAGCGATTGATTCTTCTAGAAAAGAAGATGATGATGGCGTAATAATAGAATCGACAAATACACTTATTGAGAAGGCCTATCAACATGATTTTAGGGCGCTATTATTTTGAATTTTGTTTAATAAAATAATTGTGTAGCAGTCCTTTTTAAGAAAAGTGAGAAAAAGACTAAAAACATCATTTCATAAGCATGGCAGCTGGTTAAATATTACAGCGTGTGCAGTAAGTGCGGTGATTCGGTAAGCTTTAAAGCCTCAGCGATTTTTGACTATTGAAACCTTACGTCAGTAAATTACAAGGCTGGCTAAGACTATGAGTATTGTGGTTTGCAATAAGTTTCTTTGATGAAAAATATGCTGATGATCAAACCAATGGCTGCAACAATTGGCATGATACTTAGCGCTATTTGAAAATTATCACTGGTATTATAAATAGGTGTGCCAGCAGAAGAGAGTGTATGTTGCCAGTTTATATGCAGTAAAATGCCTGATAATGGTTGGCCAATATCACCACTGGCGACAACACATAAGTTTGTGAAGCCAATTGCTGTGCCAACAACGATGGGTGAATTGCGATCAACTGAAACAGCAAAGATGAGCGCTTGTCCAGATGTTCCCATACCTAAAATGAACAACATATTATCCATTAACCAAATGGGAATAGGTATATATAAAATTATGATAGAGGCAAATAGAGAGAGAGCAGCTGATGTTGCCAGTGGAATACAACGTTTACCTATTTTACTTGACCACCAGCCAAACAATGGACTACCAATGGCGATCCCTATCCATACCATAGCATTCATGCCTGACGCTTCGGTAATACTGACGGTGTACAAAGTAGATAAATATTTTATGCCCCATAGCTCTGCAAACACAGTGATAGGGAGCCAACTAGTAAACGCATAACTGACAATCCACCACATTTGTTTGTTTCTAAATACTGCACGTAGACTATCTTTGATAGAGTGGTTTTGTTTTTCCGTTAGTTGACGTTTTGTTTGTTCAGCATGTTTTGGCCAATTACGGACGAAGCTAGCAACGAGTATTGCAATAATTACGCCAAGAATAAATAAACCGATAAAGCTATTACGCCATCCCCAGGTGTGTATGGCTGCAGCAAGTGGTGCTTGACCTCCCATTGCACCCAACGAACCAAAGGCTTGTACGAGGCCAACCACTAAAGCAAAATATTTATTAGGTAACCAGCGAGCAGTTAAGACTAAAATACCGACAAACGATAATGCGCTGCCTAGTCCCATCATGGCTCGACCCATTGCTAGTGGAATAATATTATAGGCGGTTGCGAAACATAGGGTGCCTAGTGCACAAATACTGATAGCGATCGTCATTAACAATCGTGGTCCAAATCGATCGTATAATATGCCGCCCACTAATTGAGTGGGCGTAGAAGCATAGAAAAAACAAGCCACTAAAATACTTAAATTGGCTGCATTTAAGTTGAAATCATAAATGAGTTGTTCGGTTATGACCGCAGGGGAGGCTTGTAATATAAATTCGTAGATATAAAAAAGGCTAGCTAAACTGATAATGAAAATGCCGCGGAAAAGGTGGGTCTTATTCGCAGGGGTAGTTTGCTGCATGCTATTCTCAATTGAAGATATATACGCTGAGTTATCGACACGAAAAATCCAACAAAATCAATAGGATATAAAATCCTACGATTTAGGCTATGTATACAGACTTAACACAATCTTTGAGGCCTATTTATAAATACGCCAATGATCGTGTCAACCGTTTTTCACACGAAAAAACCAATAAAATAAGTAAACATACATGACGAGATGTGATTAAAGAGTCTCTCAAACTAATTGTCGAAAAAAATGAGGAGTCGCTATGTATGCCAACCAATTATGCCATAAATTCTTATCAGACACCACTATTCATCAAACAATACGACGCTGGTGCTTAATCAACGCCACGGATGGTGGGTTACTTGTGCACGGATAACACGTTTGCAACGACTGCTTATTTTTCTACAAGCAACTGTGCCACGGTGACACACACCTATCACACGGCGAAAATAACCAGTCACATTGATTGAAGTCAACATTTATTGTGAGCCCTCTTGCGTTGGTTGTTTGTATAAACGTTGTAAGGTTGGCTTCAACACAAACGCGATAAAGGGATGTTTTGGGTCAAGCACCAGTTGATAGCTCTCACCACCTAAGAGCAGCAAGGCTTTTTCCACGCTAATGAAGCGTAATTGCCGTTGTGATAACGGTAACGCTTGCTGTAATAATGTTTTGACGGTATTGCTGCGATAACGCACGGGTAATAACTAGTAACGATTGCCCATCAATACATACGCCATTGCTTGACCTAGAGTCTTGACAGACGTGGGAAAGGTTAAGGAAATTAATTGCGCTAAGGGGTTGCGTTGTTGAGCAGAGGCGTGTTGACTGATGGTAACGTAACGGCCGACGGGTGTGGGCTCTGTTGCTGCCCATGCAGAGAAATAAAACCCAACGCACCCTGTTGCAATGAAAATGCATAAAAAATAACGCAACAGAACTTGCCGAGCCTCTCCACAAGTTGAAAAAATAGATTTGTTGTTAACAATTATCACGAGAATGTCGTCTCACATTTGCTTCAATGTGTGAGATTTTATTCACTTTAGTGGCAAGGATGTTTGACAAGGGGTGGTGGATTTGCATAAACTTTGAAAGTTTACTTTATGGGTGAAAATGAAAAACGTTAATGAGAATACAGAATGATCAAATAATCTAAGATATAAATCTTAGCAGAAGAGGAAATAGAAGACTTACAATACAGTTTCATCCTGAAAATAATAAAAGTTGTTTTTATTCATTAAATGGTGTACTGTCTTCACGGTAATGACGAGATTTGAGAAGTTAAAAAAATGAACGAAGATATAAACTTACAATTTAACGATCAACCTGAAAGGAATTCTTGTGAAGATAAATTTCATATTAATGAACGTTTTGTTAGTAAAATTGTTAAATTGATCGAGCAATCAATTGTTTCTAATTTAACCATTGCTATTACTGGCGAGTGGGGTGTTGGAAAAACCACAGCAATCAATTTTTTGGTAAAAAAAATTGAGAATGCTCCTGACAACAATATAGTTGTTCGTTTTGAACCGTTGCTTGAAGGAAAACTTTCGATTTCTGGCATGATGGAATTTTTTTATTTGAAATTGTATGCGAGGTGTACGAGTGCTAAAGATACTAAACTTAAGGGAATAATAAAAAATTCCGTGGAAAGTTTAAGAGCTATTCAGTTGACCGTTGGTGTTCCATATCTTGGCAGCGTGAGTGTTGATGGAGAAAAATTGTTAAACGCATGGGGACAAAAAGACAATAGTTTCTCTACGCAGGCCAAAGAAATTAATGAGTGTATCACTCAAGAAAAGTTGAAAATTTACGTCATCATTGATGAAGTTGACAGATTATCTGCACAAAAAATTGTTGATTTTTTAATGTTCGCCAGAATTCTTGAGGAATTTAATAATATTGTTTGTATTATAGGCATCGACTATGAACAAGTTCTTAATGCTCTACAGCATAATCAAACTATAGGCCTAGGCAATTATAGTAGAACAAAATCCTATCTAGATAAATTATTTCAAAAAAGATTTCATATTAGCCACTCTAGTTTTGATATATGTAAATTTAGTGAAAATAAATTAAAGGAAATAGACAAATCTCATAAAGAAAATCACTTGTCTAGGTTGTTTAAAGATGATGATGGTCTGCATTATCAGGAAAAATTAGAAAAAATGCTTGCTTATCTTAGTGTGCCCAGGCAAATTAAAAAATGGTTGTTGTCAATATATTTTCACTACGAGCTCTTTGGTAATTCTCCAGAAAAAATTTTGGATTTGTTGGGATTTATGGCGGTTTGTATTAAACACCCTGTTGTGGTTGATTATATTGCCAGACATACGTTGAGCTTGCTTAACAAGCAAGGCATTAACTTAGCTAATTATATTAATGAAAATTATAAGCAAAATTTGTTTGTCAAAAAGGAAATTGACAAAAACACTCAGGGAAAATTACTTCTAGCAAGCGCGGGATTCACGGATGATGCTGAATTGAATGGAAACGACAATGATAACACGAAGGAAATAAAAAAATTTCTAAAAAAAAATTACCGATACGCCTATAGACAATGATGTTTGTGGATTTAATTTTTTAAAGACCTTTGTTAAGCCTGCTAATATAACTTTGATAGAGTTGTTTGTTAAGGGGTATGTTGAAGAAGAAGAGGTGACAGCCCGTAGACAGTATCTTCAAGGCTACAAGGATGAACTTAATGATTTCATGAAGATGATGAAGGAAAAAAAATGAATACACATGTTCCCCTTGATAAAAAACAAAATCTCAAATCAAAACATAAAGAAATATTTCAGCTAAATTATTATATGAATAAAAATTTAAAAAAA
>JAESTO010000154.1 GCA_016763565.1 Gammaproteobacteria bacterium
GATAAGTCCAGGCTGGTGATATGCGTGGATTGTTTAGGATTCGTGCTAACGCGTTGTTTAAATTTGGTGAACAATACATCAGTTATGCTTAGATGGTAATGGGCGGTTGGTGTGATATTGAACACGTTTGCCTTCTCACTGAAGTGCTTGCTTTCTTGCGGTGGGTTAGTTGGCATAGTAGTTTCCTTACATAAAGATTTATTGCAAATTATAGCATAATGAGGGAAAAATAAAAAATCAAGTGTGGCTATGATCAGAGCAAAGTTTTTGTTTAAAGTATTTAGCCTATTAAGAGCAGTTTTAATTAACAGGAGAGAATGATAATGGCACGTAGGAATGCTAAACGCGGCAAGGCGAAAAATAAAGAAAGTGATAGTAAGAAACTATGGGGGTTTGAAGAGCCAGAGGACAAAGAGATAATTTTGTTGCAGCTATCTTATATCCTGGATGGGCTGGAAAAATTTAAAACTGGTGAGATTCAAGCTGGTACGACGAATTTTACAAAATTAAAAAATTTGGAAGAAGTACTGGGGAGAATCCCCCCCTCAAAGGTCGTGAAAGAGGTAAATAAACATATTGTCGAGGCCAAAAATAACTATAGGCATATGTATGGTGACTGGGATGTTGCGAATAAAAAAAAATTTTTAGAAAAAATAAAGGATAAATATAATGGAATAAAAAAAGACCTGTTGGCATCAGATAAACACTTTATATCAGCTGAAAATTTTATAAAGGATACAGCTGATATAATTCTTAAGGAAACTGCTGCAACTCAAACTTATTTTGTATTTCCATGTAATACCTTAGGTGCTCTTCAAAGACTCATTGTTGGAAATAGTCCTGATTACAGGGTGCAGAACCCTGAAAAAAACCTTAAAAGAGTTTTAGCGAAAATAATTTCAGAAGAATTTTTACCAAAAATTCAATTTGAACTTCTTGAAAAATTAAGGGCAGAGCAAGAAGAAATTGCTCTCCTTCAGCAAAAAAAATCTGAAGAATTAAAAGAAAGTGGTAAGGTAGGTCCAACTATGGTGGCATTTTTACCAGCCGGGCAAGGCGATTGCAATATGATTCGTTCCAGTCAAGGAAAAATTTTTTTGGTTGATTGCGGTGCGAAGGGTGGTTTGATAGCTCATATGAGGAAATTAGCAGAGGGGGGTGAAAAAATAGATATCATTAGAGCTTATTTGACTAGGAAAAAATTTTGGGGAAAAGATTTTTCTAAAGAGACGAAGCAAGTTTTACTGGGTGGTATTTTTACTACGCACGGTGATATTGACCATGTGAATAAATTTGAGAGCAAATTTGAGAGCAAATCTGTAAATGCATGGGATGAATTTAAAGTATCAGCGCCTTATTGGATGCGCAGTGGTGATTTAATGAAAAATTCTTATCAGAACAAAATGGTGCCCTTTATAAAAGGCGCAACACACTCTCTTGATGAAAATGCAAAACTTTCTGGTATTAGGTTGTCTGTAAATGAAGAAAAAAATATGAATAAAATTTCTATTGCTATTGCCAATGATAGCTATAACGGTGAACTTTCCCATGGCAATGTATTAAAAGACAATGGAGGAACTATTTCTAATATTAACAGCAACATGTTTGCAACGAAAGGGTTTGTAGCAGAAAAAATCACTGAGGGAGATAAGATGCGCGCTGCACTAGTTTGCTCTGAAAAAGATAAGGATAACAATGACGAAATTGTATTTGAATTATTTGTTATCGCCAGTGACGTGACTTACACTGAAAATAGTAAGTATAAAGATAAGTATGATAAGCCTATTCCTAGTGACTTTGAAGGCAAAGACCGCGAATATGCTTCTAATCAAGCAAACAGTGGCAGCTTGTGTTTGGTTGTGAGAAGTGCTAACCAAATGTGTTTGATGGTAGGTGATGCGACGTTAAACACAGAACATTTCTTAATAGAAAATTTTTCAAAAACACTAGCAAAGCTTAATGTAGTACAAATTGGTCATCATGGTTCTTCTCGAACGTCTTTTTCAAAGAGATTTATCAAAGCACTTTCGAATGTAAAAGCATTTATAATTTGCGCCCCTTATGCAAATAGTCCACATGGCCATCCTAGGAAGCTCGTTATTGATTTGGCACGCAAGAAGTTGGAAAATCTAAAGGTTGTCAAACATGATTTGGGTTGTTATGAAGGAACAGGAGATAAAAGAAAATGGAAGCGATTAATAGATGTAACAGAACCTATTTGGACAACCGGTTCCAATGGCATTATAGAGGTCATTATGGGCGAAATGAAGCTCACTGGTGACGGAGCGGAACTGAAGGAAAAGTTAACGATATTAGGGCAAAACATAGAAAAAAAACAAGAGGAAACATAGTTACAATTATGCAGTTCGACTACAGATATTAGGAGAGTTCTTTGGGCGATCAAAAACTTGGCCACAAGCGGCTGGAAATTTCTTCCTATTCTAATTTTTCTGCGTGCGAAGTGAATATGCACTTGTGACACAAGAGGAATGCTCTGCTCTGCGCTCCTCTTTAAGCATCCTCCATCGGCAAAATTTCGGCAGCTTGCTGCTAAGTTTTGAATTATAAATAAAGGGAAATATTATGAATTTTAATGAATTAGAAAGCTGGGTCAATAGTAACATCACAGTCGATGATTACTTGCTTTTATCATCAGAAGTCATTGATGAAAATTCAACGGTTAATGCGGACACGTTTGCTTCTTACAATGCCTTGCTTCATGCGTTTTCAGCAGAAAAAGTAATTGCTATTCAAGTGATTAGCAATCAGTTGGATAGCACTGCCGATAAAGTGCATATTATAGGCACTAGCGTGGTGAGAAGTGGTAGCGCAGGTGATAATGACAGTGTGTTGTTTAATGGCATGGCAATAAGTATTAAATTTTTCTTGTCTAATGATGCGGTGCACTTCGAATTAATTGCTACAGTTAACGATACCAACTGGACTTTGCAAGATAGCTTCCCCTTATTAACCGGCGGTATTTTTGCGCAAATGAGCTTTAGTCATCTTTCTTTTTTGCCCAGTTTGTATTTAGGCACATCGACAAATAATAGTAATTTAAAATTTAGTGGTGATGTGAGTTTGACCTCGTTAAATTTACCGTTTGATTTTGTGGATAGTTTTGCGACATTTTCAGCATCAGGCAATATCCGCATGGTTGGTGAACATCCTGAAATAGCATTGTATAGTACCTATGATAACCTTATTAGTTGGCAGCTGGGTTTTGGTATCAGTATTCAACGGATATGGCTAGATATTTTTAACAAGGTTGATTTTAACATTGCATATTATGAATATGAAGCCTCGGATTATTTTGGTTTTGAAACGGTTATTGAAATTCCCAGTCAAACTGCATCAGCTGATATAACCTTATTAGGTAATCTTGATATTAACAATGGTAATTTTGTTTTATGGGCAGATATTAATGAAGCGTTGCCGATGTTGGTGGATGAGTTCAGCCATTTTTTACAAATGGATAGTTTACATACGGTATTTCCCAGTCATTTTAATCTAGGCACTAGCATTCAATTATCAGAATTAAAATTTTTTGGTGGTTTTTTTACGGGTAGTTTGCCTAAATTGACAGAAGTACGTGCCACAATTGATATTGCTGCACAATTAACACTATTGCAGTCACCTAAAATTGTGCTTAATGATGTGCAAATTCATACACGTTTTTCAATTGGTGATAATGCTTCTAGAAATTTCACTTATACATTGGCCGGCTATTTTTTAATTGGCGAAGAGCAGCATGAGATTGAAGTCATTGCCTCAGGCCCTGATTGGGATTTTTATTGTAGCAGTGATGATGCTATTAAAGTGAATAATTTTTTAAAATTCGCTTATGGCCAACAAGATAATGCCATGAATGAACTTGATATTGATGATTTTTCGTTAGCCGTTCATCCGAGCAATCACAGTTATACGTTAGATTCCAAACTCAGTGGTGATTGGACATTGGTTTCTATCAACGATATCGCCTTGCGCTTTGAACAAGGAACGATAGCTATAACGCATGATACGCAAAATAAGACAACTGTTGACTTGAGTTTGGGACTTTATTTTAATGATTTAGCCTGCAATGTCGCTGCTACCTACACCTCCCTCAACCGCGGTTGGGATTTTCGTGGCACGTTAGCCGAAGGTGAAACAATAGCCTTAGGTGGTTTATTGCAAAACTTGGCCGATACCTTTCAAACCGGTATTCACTTACCGACGGTGTTGCAACGTTTAACAGTCGGTGATGTGGTATTAGAATTCAACACCGTAACCAAAGATTTTCATTTTGCTTTTGACAGTCAGTGGCAATTGGCTAGTACCTCATTAGTGACGCATCTGGATGTTACGATGTCGCAAGGCGATGGCGAGTTTCACAAGCAATACAGTGGCCATCTTGATGTTGATGTATCCGGCCAAGCGTTGCAATTTGATATGCTGTTTGATGACAGCCATCAAGGTAATACGTTTATGGCGAGCTATCATCAGCAAGGTGGGCAAACGTTTAAAATCCATGACATCGTCAATAATTTCTCCAGTAGTGCGGCAGTCTATGTGCCAGAATCATTATCCGTCACACTCAATGATATGTTGTTCATTTATGACAACGATAACAACAACAATAAAAAATTGTTATTAGCGACAGAAATTGGTGGTGGTGTAGACTTAGCGGATTTACCGTTGGTTGGTCGTTTCTTTAGTCACGATGAAAGTTTGCGGTTAGCCATGCAAATGGTAGTGGCGTCAGGCTCTTTTGCGAAAGCAGATATCGAACGTTTCAATGGTTTATTGCCAAGTGACGTGACGGCATTGCCGAGCGAAAAAGATGACGGTGGTACTATTACACCCGGCTTACATTTATTTCCCCATTTGCAACTCAGTGATATTACCTTGGATTTAAGTTTGCCAATCAAGGCGGAAGAAGTGGATGATGGTACCGGTACCGATACCATGAAGACGCAGATTAGCCATGACAGTGACCATCTGCAAGCAAAAAAAGCGGATGATGTTATTTGGCTCGATGTGCAACGCCACTTAGGCCCGGTGCATTTGCAACGGATTGGCGTGAAATACCATGCCAGCAAGAGTCAACTCGATTTTATTTTGGATGGTAGCTTATCGTTAGCGGGTTTAACCATTGCCTTAGAAGGTTTACAACTGAGTACGCCATTAACTGCGTTTGATCCAAGCGTGAGTTTACACGGTCTAGGCATTTTTTATGAACAGGGACCCTTAGCGTTTGGCGGTGAATTATTAAAAAATGCAGAGAA
>JAESTO010000035.1 GCA_016763565.1 Gammaproteobacteria bacterium
ATTTGTCCCTTCTTTATTGAGATACGCTTCTAATATCTTTTCGCGAAAATCTAATGAATAGGCCATTTCCCTCTCCTCAAATTGATAAAATAATTGACTCATTATATCAGGCTCAGTTTATATTTAATATGCTATAAATTCCTTTTTATGTATAACTGGCAATCATCGTTGACGTTTTATAGGCACAGCTTTCAGCTGTATATGCGTATGCGCCTATCAACAAGGTTAATCAAGCCAAACCTACCGATGGCGTAATGGCGGATATCAAGGCGTGGCAGAGTCGACCACTAGAGGCCTTGTGTGTATTTTTATGCGGTTTATCCGCAGACCAAAGTACAGGCTATGTATGGTCCATATGATACGTAACTCACTACGCTATGTCGGTTATAAAGAACGTAAAGCCGTCGCGACTGATTTAAAAACGATGGATACCGCACCTACGGCTGAATAAGGCGAATTAGCATTGGAAACGTTCAAAGATAGAGGGCATGAAAAATTCCCTAGCATTTATCGCCGCTGGGAAAACAATATGCACGCGTGTTTCCTCATACAAATTGCAAAAATATATTGCCTAAGTGACGCAGGTGGATAAATTGAATTGGAGAAAATTTTACAGCTTAACTCAACAACGCGGTGTAAACAAAAAGAGAAAGCCATTTTTTTAGAACAGATGAATCCTAGAAACTGCCGCCCTGTTAATGAATAGCAGCATCACATAGGTAACACACCGATTTTTTTGAGCTATTCGAAATGACGTAACCTATGGATTTATTGGTGGCCAGAGACAGAATCGAACTGCCGACACGAGGATTTTCAGTCCTCTGCTCTACCGACTGAGCTATCTGGCCAATATAAAACGGGAAACGAATTGTAACAAATAAACCCTAGGAATTTCAAGCTTATTGCATCAATTATTTAATGTGGCCACTATTGGCACCATTGCCAGTTTGATCGATAATTTTACCTTGCGATTGTCCAGGGTCTCCATTGCCGAGTCTAAAGTTATTATTATGGTCATCATCTAATAGAGAGCCAATACCACCTGCATGGCCAAAGTCAATCAATGTGCCATTGGCATTATCAGCTTCAAGGAAAAGTGCATTGGCATTTGCTCCTTCAACATATATAACATTATTGTTGAATTGATTATAATATATTTTGCCACCTGTTGCCGCTTGATCATGAAGTCCATCAGCATTCGCACCTTTAGTGGTCACATGATTGTCATTAAAACGATTAATGGTAATTTCACCACCTTGTATCGCAACATTTTTAAAGCCATAGCGGCCAACAGCTGACGTATTAATGGTGTTATTGGTTTCACCCGTAATGTTGATACGAGCATCATTGCTTGCAAAATTATCAACAGCCGTACCGCCAACAAAGTTGTTATGTGTTATCAATCCATTAATATTAATTTTACCTGACTTAGCGATATTGACAATGCCTGCGATATTCGTTGTCAATTGATTAAAGGCTATATTACCGTCAATCTCAATGACACCATTGTGTACACCGGTCTGAATATTGTTATAAATTGCCGCAGAATCACTGCCAGCAACCTGTATAGTATTGTGCGTAATGCCATGGGTATAATTAATACGGCCATTGTTTCCCGTCACATTATTTGCTATACCCCCACTTGCTTCTTGGCGGGTTGTAAGATGGTTGCGCCTCATCGCTTCAACGGTTAGCGTAGTATTTTCACCCACTGTTAAATCAATTGCATTGCCTTGATTAATCGGTGTAATAGTATTATCAATGATGCGAATGGTTGAATTTTTTGTTTTGTCCGTAATCTTTATATTAACACTGCCATTAGCGGTCACACCTTGTATCGCTAAATTACCCACTGAATTCCCATGGCTATTTTCAATGGCATAAATATTGCGTCCCGATTGCACATGCAATCCTATGTTTTGTACTGCATTATTTTGCGTGACGCGCAACAAGCTTTGTCCATTTGCAGCGGTTAATTCACCGTGGCTTCCAGCAGCAACTGAATAGGTTTCATCACCACGAGTAAATATATAGTCACCACCCGTAATAGACTGATTAGGGTTCAAGGTGATAGTTGATAGATTGTTAATGTGCCCATTAACCGCAATAACATCAATATGATTATCGATAGCTTGCGATAATTGCGTTTGGTTAGCAACCCGCATTAAGCGTGTTTCGTGGCCATTCGTCATTAATTCACGAAATTTTTCTTGCTTATGACCCGTAATAATATCTGAATCACGATAAATATAATCGGTCATATGGCGTTGTACACCACGCAGCTCACCTTGGTCATTCAAACCAAAACGGAAACGCACACCGAGGGTCCAAGCAAAGCCGCGTGGCTTGTCATATTGCGCCATGCCTTCAAAGGTGATCCGATTAAAAATGGATTTCAGAATACCGCTAGTATTAAATGGATTATTCCAATCATAATCCATACGTAAACGAGGGCCCGTAACATCTTTAGTACCTACTGCAGAAAAGTAATACCCCCCGAGATACGTCGTGAAATTATTGAAGAATTCATAGCCAATTTGCGCCTCAGCTCCCGACATAATAATTTCTTTACCTGACTTATAATAAATATTACTGCAGCCCTGGCAATTTCCATTGGAAGCATTTTGCAATTTGGTTTCTTGGTAACCTGCTACGTTTTGTATTTTCTTACCTAGCGGCATATAAATATTTATCCCATAGTTCCAATGTTGGGTACGCACTTCTCCGCCTAATGTCACTTGTCGGAACGTATTGTGGTTACGACTACGCTGTATATCATAGAACCCATACATGCCCCATAACCAGGTATTTGCCACATTAACATGACGATAACCTAGACCAAAATTTCCTTCTGTTGCGGGCCCAGAACGCTTCATACCACGAATATCTGTAAAGAATAATGACGTGGGTGACTGTAACAAAGGCATGAAAAAATCCATTTGTCCGAATGAGCTAGCTTGGTTTTGATAAGCACCGCCAACGTCAAGATGTGCACCATAAGGATGCTGAGCAACGGTTAATACTTTAACAATAACTAAACGTTTCTCAAAGGGTTGTGCTGGTATTTTTGTGAAGCCTAATTGTGCATAAGCTTGTTGTCCACTAATTAATAA
>JAESTO010000155.1 GCA_016763565.1 Gammaproteobacteria bacterium
ACCACTCTGCCACCCAGCCACTTTTTAATTTTGCTAAAACTTCCAAAAGTAAAGCGCGCGATTGT
Source organism: Gammaproteobacteria bacterium (assembly GCA_016763565.1). The sequence goes on from JAESTO010000155.1 coordinate 66, forward strand.
AACATAATAATGATTATTAACAACAAGGATTTTTAAATAGGCCCCAGTATTTGTTATTGCCAAAAAAATAAAAATAGAGACGTTATGTTATCGAGCTTAAACGCTAAAAAACGCAACAATTAGTTACAAATAGAAATGATTTTGAAACAATCAAAATGCTAATCACTGACTAATTGCTCGCAAACAGTCCTATTTGCTTGTTATTCCACCCAGTCTGTTACAATAAGAAAAAAATATGTATAATGACAAAAAAAATTCATAGAAAATAGCCATGGAAAACACTCTCGACTTTGAAAAATTATTACATCCTATCTCGGAAGAAAAGCCGACGGGAGTGGATTTACGTGAAGATCCTGAGCTCAATGCGCTTTACTATGAAATTAAAGATGCTCGTAATACTGCTCGCAGTAATGAAGCCGCTAAACAACAAGAAGGTTTATCTTCCTTTATTACGGGTGACTGGAAACCAGTCGTCAAACTTGCCAAAGCTATTCTTAGCAAGCACAGCAAAGACATTGAAATTGCATGCTATTTAACCGAAGCATTAGCACGCACGCAAGGCTTTTCTGGCCTAGGGCAAGGTTTTCAATTACTTCATGAATTATTAACAACCTACTGGGACGATCTTTATCCCCATGAGGACGAAGATGGCTTAGAAACCAAACTAGGCGCATTGATTTCCTTAAATGGTGAAGACGGACCAGGCACCTTAATTACCCCCATTAATTGCATTGATCTTACGCAAGGAAAAGAACCCGCACCTTTTGCATCATGGCATTATCAACAAGCGCAGGATGTTGCAAAAACCACCGATAAAGAAAAACGCGAAATTTTAGTCAAAGAAGGTGCTAGCACACTGGATATGATTCAAATAGCTGTACGTGAAACTAAAAAAGAATTTTTTACCGATCTCATCGAACAAATCACTTACAGCCAAGAACAATTTACACACCTTTGCGCATTCTTAGAGGAGACTTGTTCAGAACAAAATGCACCTCCTTCCGCTAATATTCGCAAAGCAATAGCAAATAGCAATAAAGTACTCACCTTTCTTACTAAAGACCTATTTGTAGAAAAAAATAAAGCTATCCCTCACGATATACCTACTGATGAAGTATCTACTGAGGAAGAGGCCGATGACGTTGTTTCTGCAGAAAATACAGATAACAACGCTAATGAAACACAGCACCAAAATTTACCTACAAAAAATCGTGAACAAGCCATCAGAAAATTAATGGAAGTTGCTGATTTTTTCGGTAAAACTGAACCACACTCCCCTATTGCACATTTAGTAAAACAGGCTGTACGCTGGGCAGATATGGAGTTAGGCGCACTAATGCGCGAATTAATTCCTAACGAAGATGCTTATAATGCTTACTGCAAATTCACAGGTCTAGGTAGTGGCGGTAACATTAACACTAACAACATGGAATTAAATGCCATGAATACCCATAACAGCAATAACGATGAATCATCCTATGATCATTTTGATGATAATAACGATGATCCTAATTATGATAACGATGAAAGTGAAGATGAAGATGAAGATTTTTCCGGATTCGATTCGGAATTCGACAATGATTAACCAACAAAATGAGGAATAACGATGTCAACAAGTGTACATGATAAATTAGAAAAAGTCCGTAAGCCCCGCGTGCATATTCGCTACGATATAGAAACTGAAGGTGCATCAGAAAGTAAAGAGTTACCCTTTAATGTCGGGGTAATGGGTGATTTTACGGGAGACAGTAAAGATAAAAAAAATCTCAAAGAACGCCAATTTGTTCAAATTGATGGCGAAAATTTTGACGATGTTATGGAAGGGTTGAGTCCAAGCTTAAATTTCAAAGTTGAAAATACGTTAAAAGGCGATGATTCAGAGTTAGCTGTTAATTTAACATTTAACTCGATGGAAGATTTTGAACCAGACAAACTTGTACATCAAGTCGAACCCCTAAAAAAACTGATGGAAACACGCAAACAACTTAATGAGTTATTAGGTAAAGCCGACCTTTCTGAAGAATTGGAAGAAACCTTGGAAAATATATTGCAGAATACTGAAGGCTTAGATGCTATGGCAACTAAACTTGGTATTGACGCTAAGAAATCAGATGCTGATGATGATAATGGTGCTGCTCCAGCAGCGTAACAAATAACTGAGGAAATATATAATGCCACAAGCAAAAAAATCAACGAAAGCTGCCGTAAAAAATGAAGAGTCAGTTGATATTTTAGAGCAAGCAATTGCTGTAACTAAAAATACCAGCACTGATCGTGCTACTGAATTATTAAAATCATTCACAACTGAAGCATTAAAAGGCACCTTAAGTTTTGATAAAAACTTAACGAAAACTGTTCAAGATACGATTAAAAAAATCGATGAACAAATTTCCCAACAGTTGTCTGCCATTATGCATACGCCCAAATTTACTAAGTTAGAAGGTAGCTGGAGAGGTTTAACTTATTTACTTAAAAACACGGCTGTTGGTCGCGATTTGAAAATAAAGTTACTCAATGCCAGTAAAAAAGAGTTAAGTAAAAATTTTAATAAGGCAATGGATTTTGATCAAAGTGAACTATTTAAAAAACTCTACGAATATGAGTATGGCACACCAGGTGGTGAACCTTATGGCACATTAATTGGTGATTATGAGTTTGGTAATAACCCTGAAGATCTTGATTTATTAGAAAATATCTCGCATGTTGCTGCAGCATCTTTTTGCCCCTTTATCTCCGCAGCTAACGCATCGATGATTGGCTTAGATAAATGGACTGACTTATCAAAACCACGTGACTTGGAAAAAATCATTAATTCGGTAGGGTTTGCTAAATGGCGTGGCTTACGCGACTCTGCTGATGCTAGCTTTGTCAGCTTGACCATGCCTCGCGTGCTAGCACGCGTACCTTATGGCACACAAACTTGTGCGGCAGAAACCTTTAACTTTGAA